>NZ_CP058988.1:907760-1210346 GCF_019278565.1 Cellulophaga sp. HaHa_2_95
AGATGCTTACGAGAAAGATCAAATTATAAAAGCTTTAAAAGAAACAAATTTCAATAAATCTAAAGCGGCAAAATTATTGAAGGTTACTCGCAAGACTTTATACAATAAAATTAATCAGTATAATCTGGATTTATAGTCTTATCGGCTCTCAAAGCTAGGGTAAGCGCTATAACATAATTTTTAAGTTGCTGGTATTTTGCTTTAAGCTCTTTATCACTTAGCTCATCGCGTTTAAGTTTTTCAAAAGATTCAAGGATGGTGATGGCATCTGTAGCCTCTAATTGTCTAAACATAGCAAGCATTTTATGAGACGTAGCATTTATTTGTGCCAGATTTTTAGTGCTTGTTGCTTTGTTTAAGATTTCAATGTTGTCCTCTGTATCTCTTAAAAAAGTGTCTATCAGGTCTTTCAGCCCTTCATTAGAATCATCTAAAAATGATGTAATAGTTTTTAAACTAAATAAAGTAGACTTGCTTTCGTGAATTTGTATTTCTTGTTCTTTTTCTTTTAAGATTATTTCTGGAAATAATTGTGCTAGACGCCCTAAAAACTGATCTTTAGAAAAAGGTTTCTGTAAAACGGTATCAAAACCAGCGGTACTGTAGGTAGAAGTTTCTAAATCCTTTCTTCCCGTCATGGCAAGAATAGGTTGTTTATTGTAATGACTGTAACGGCCACTCTTCAGCTTTTCTAAAACTTCAAAACCATTTATTGTCGGCATTTGTATATCCGTAAGAACCGCACTATATGTTAGATTTTCTTTAAGGCCGATAGCATTGAAATCAGCGTAAGAAATAGTATTGATATTAGAGCTTTCACAAACCTCATGCAGTAATTTTCGCATCGCAATATCATCATCTATAATCAATAACGTGATTTTATTTTCTTCAAAGTTGATTTCCTTTTTTTCTGATGAAGCAATTTGCGTTTCGGATAACTTTAAAGGAATCGTAAACGTAAATGTGCTCCCTTGATCTTTATCACTTTGCAATCCTATATTACCTTGGAGTAATTCTGTTAATTTTTTTGAAATTGTTAACCCTAAGCCATAACCTCCGTATTTTTTTTCTGTACTGTCGTCAGCTTGCGTAAATTCTTTAAATATATGCTCCTGTTTCTCTTTTTCAATACCAATACCGCTATCTATAACCTGTATTCTTGTTTTGTATAGGGTGTTGTTTTCAATAGTTACTGTAGCCACAACTTTTATAAAACCTTCTTGGGTAAACTTGTAGGCATTGCTAATAAGGTTGGTTAAAATTTGTCGGATCCTAAAGGGGTCACCTATTAGTGTTTGGTGTAGTTTCTTATCAATGACAATCTGAAGCTCTATAGGTTTGTTTTTATATAATTCTTCCAGGTTTTGTGCGGTTTCCTGAATCAAATCTGGTAAAAGAAAAGGAATGTTCTCTATCTTTAATTTGCCCGCTTCAAGTTTTGAGAAGTCTAACAAATCATTCACTAAATTATCTACATAAGTGGCTGCAGATTTTACATTTTTTAGATAGCCAACTTGTTTACCGGTTAAGCCTGTGTTTTCCATCAATTCAGAATAGCCCGTAATGGTATTTAATGGAGTTCTTAAATCATGGCTCACGGTAGAAATAAGTTGTTCGCGACTTTTTAAAAGCGATTCAGAAAATTTCTTTTCTTCTTCCAAATGCTGACGATAAGTTTGCACACGCCAATAATCTCTAGTGATTAAAAATGTAAAGATGCCAACCGTAAGAAATGCGAGTATTGCCGCGCCGCTTGCTAACCGAGTACTTCGTTTTAAAATTTCTTGTTTTTTTAAATTATCCGCGTGAGTTGCGGCAATAATTTCCTGTTCAAAGGCGCTTACAATACTTCTTAATTGTTGCGATAAATCTAAATCGTTCTGGTTAATTTCTCGCTCCTTATCAGCTAATGCACGCTGTGTTAAGGCATCTTTTTCTTTGGCTTCATTTAGTAAGTTTCTTGAAGCATTTATAATGGAATCTATTTTTTCAGGACTATGGTTTTCTTTTGGGGCATTGTCATTTAAGATGAGCGCAAGCTTTTCAATAACACTTTTGGCTTTCGGAGATAATTCATCAATATTCGGTGCAATACTTTTGGCAGTAATTTTACCCAATGAAAGTTCCATCGTATTAAATTTTGCTAGAGCAACATCTAAAGAACTATTGGCTTCGCTTTTTAGTTTTAATCGCCTTAATTCTTCGTTGTTATAGGTTTTTAATTTCAAAAGATTCTGTACGCTATCTAAAAGCTGCACTTGATAATCGCTAGTAACTACTTCCTTTAGTGAGTCTATTTCTGCAGAAACGACATCAATTTTTTTAGCATATGCCGTAAAATTCTCTTTGGTTTTGGTCTGTAATGCTAATTTAGATAAACTTTCAGCCTCATAAAGTTGGGTTAGTAAAGAGCCCGTTTTAATAAACTTTACATCATTCTCACCAGAAGTATCTGTAGCAAGGTAACTCTTAATCTCTGATAGGATGAAAATTCCAGAAATAACCGCCAAACCTACTAGTATTAAATAGCTTAATACAATTCTGAAGGTGAACTTGTTTTTAGATTTATTTTTTTTCATGGCTGTAAGTGACCTATGGTAATTACGTTCTTTTTTCAAAAAAAGTTGGTGTTTAAGATGTTAAATTAGTACTAATAGACGTAAAGTTACTAGGTGTTGTTTAAAAAAGGCATAATTGAGCTGAAATAGTTAAGCTTTTATTTTTTTATGCTATTTAGGGCTAATTAAGAAATACGATACTATCTTTGCTGCATCTCAAAGGGGTGCAAAATTCTAAAATTCGTTTTTAGAACGTAGCTGAGATTATACCCAATGAACCTGGGCGGGTAATGCTGCCAAGGGACGCGTACATCACTTTTCGTAATTTTGCGAAAAGAAATTACGCTACATTGTATGTTTATTTTTAAACCGATTACCAAACAAACAAAAAGAGTAATTGCCCCTTTTATTCGTCACTTAATATATACGAATGAAAATTATTTTCACAGTACTTTCCGTTTTAAGCATTAGTTTTTATACCAATGCACAGCAACAACAGGCTACAGATTCTTTAGAGGGAAAAAAGGTGGTTTTAGATGAGGTTTTTGTATCTGCAATCCGAGTAACGAAAGCAACTCCTGTTACTTTTTCAAACTTAACCAAAGAGCAAATAAAGCCAAGAAATTTAGGGCAAGATATTCCAATTTTAATGAACTTTTTACCCTCTGTAGTGACCACATCCGATGCTGGTGCTGGTGTAGGGTATACGGGTATTCGTGTTCGTGGTAGTGATGCAACTCGCGTGAATGTCACCATAAACGGAATTCCTTATAACGATTCAGAATCTCATGGAACATTTTGGGTAAACATGCCAGATTTTGCTTCTTCTACAGAGAGTTTGCAATTACAACGTGGTGTTGGTTCTTCTACGAATGGGGCAGGAGCTTTTGGGGCAAGCCTTAATGTACTTACGGATGCTATTTCTCAAGATGCTTATGCGCATATTTCTTCTTCTATAGGGAGTTTTAAGACCTTAAGAAATACCTTGAAATTTAGCACTGGTTTACTAAATGATCAGATAGAAATATCTGGAAGACTATCTCAAATTAATTCCGATGGGTATATTGATAGAGCAACATCAGATCTGGAATCTTACTTTTTGCAAGCTGCTTATAAAGATGAAAATACGTTGATAAAAGCACTGCTTTTTGGGGGGCATGAAGTTACGTATCAGTCTTGGTACGGTACACCACTTGCTAGAATAAATAATGATGAACAAGGAGTAGAAGATTTTATTGTTGCTAACGGACTTACAGAGAGCGAAGCAGAAAACTTAAGAAATTCTGATCGTAGGTATAATTATTATACCTATGAAAATGAGGAAGATAATTACAAGCAGAATCATGCGCAGTTGTTATGGAATGAAACTTTAAATGAGAATTGGAGTACCAACTTAGCGCTACATTATACGAAGGGAAGTGGTTATTTTGAGCAATTAAAAGAAGATGATGATTTTGATACCTATGGTTTTACCCCAATTACGGTAGACGGAGAAGAAGTAAATAGTACGGATGTAATTCGCAGACGCTGGCTAGATAATGATTTTTATGGGACTGTTTTTTCGGCCAACTACAGAAAAGAGAAAGTAGATTTAATTCTTGGTGGCGGCTGGAACAAATATGAAGGAGATCATTTTGGAGAAGTTATTTGGGCAAGGTATGCAAGTACTAGTAGCATCAGGGATCGGTATTATGATGATAACTCTACTAAGACCGACTTTAATATTTTTTCTAAAATAAATTATAAATTAGATGATCAATGGAGTCTTTTTGGAGATTTACAGTATAGAACAGTAGGTTATCAAGCCAATGGTGATGATACGGGAATAGTAGATGATACCTTTAATTTCTTCAACCCTAAAGCGGGGATTACTTTTGATTTGAACTCAAATAATAATTTTTATTTCTCCTATGCTGTAGCGAATAGAGAACCAAATAGAAATGATTATGAAAGTGGTAACCCAAAACCAGAAAGGCTAAATGATTTTGAGTTGGGTTGGCGTTATATTTCTAATACACTGCAATTAAATACCAACGTTTATTACATGGGGTATAAAGATCAGTTAGTGTTAACTGGTGCCTTGAATGATGTTGGTGCTCCATTGAGAGAAAATGTAGGTGATAGTTATAGATTAGGAGTAGAAGTAGAGGCTAATGTTTCTTTGGGTGCTAAATTTGCCTTCAGACCAAATATTACCTTAAGTGCAAATAGGAATAAAGATTTTGTATTTCAAAGAGATGGCGAATTGCAAAACCTTGGGGATACAGAAATAGCATTTTCACCAAGTGTAATAATTGGCGGTGCATTGGTATACATGCCTACAGATAATTTGCAATTATCACTGTTAGGGAAGCATGTAGGAGAGCAATATATGGGCAACATAGATGCTAGTAGCTCTAAATTAAAAGCTTATTCTCAGTTTGATTTTAATGTACAATACGAAATTGTTACCAATTCGTTTATTAAGAGTGTTGTGTTGTCTGGTCTGGTGAATAATATTTTCAATGAACTATATGAGTCTAATGGCTATTTTTTTACTTTTGATGACACATGGTCTAATCCAGGGGTAACAACCACAATAGAAGGGGCAGGTTACTACCCGCAAGCAGGAACAAATTTCTTGGTAGGGGCAACTTTAAATTTCTAAGGAGCACTTACGTGTATTTATAAGTAACAGGGATTTCTTTTTTAGAAATCCCTTTTTTTATTTCTTATTTTAGTCTAAAATTTTAATAAATGAAGGCCATTCAAAAATTGCGATGGGGAATAATTGGTTGTGGAGCAGTAACCGAAGTAAAAAGTGGTCCACCTTATCAATTAACCTCGGGTTTTAGTTTAGATGCTGTAATGCGAAGAGACTTACAGAAAGCAGAAGATTACGCCAAAAGACATGGAGTGCCCCATTTTTATAAGGACGTAGAGAACATCATCAATAATCCAGAGATTGATGCTGTTTATATCGCAACACCACCAGATACACATAAATTATATGGTTTAATGGTGGCCAAAGCAGGCAAACCTTGCTGTATAGAAAAGCCTTTAGCGCCAAGTTATGAAGATGGGGTAGCAATAGTGAAAGCCTTTAAAGCTAAAAATGTACCGCTATTTGTAGCATACTACAGGCGCTCATTGCCGCGTTTTTTACAGGTTGAAAAGTGGTTGAAAGAAGATAAAATTGGAGAAATTAGGCATATCAACTGGAGTTTCTCTAAGCCTGCGAATGATGTTGATTTAAGTAAAACGTACAATTGGCGGACCGATGCTAAAATTGCTCCTGGAGGTTATTTTGATGATTTGGCAAGTCACGGTTTGGATTTATTTGCGTATTTATTAGGAAACTTTAAAGAGGTTTCCGGAATGAGTCTAAATCAGCAAGGTTTGTATTCTGCAAAAGATGCAATCACGGCAACGTGGATGCATGAAAGTGGTGTTACAGGGACTGGAAGTTGGAATTTTGGTGCTTTCAAAAGAGCGGATAGTGTAACACTTATAGGGTCAAAAGGGACGATTCGTTTTTCGGTATTTAAAGAAGAGGCTGTTATTTTAGAAAATGTGGATGGTATAGAGGAGCTGTTTATCGAAAACCCTAAGCACGTACAGCAATATCATGTGGCGAATTTAAAAGCAGATTTAATGGATGGTATCCCGCATCCATCAACCGGAGATACGGCTTTGCACACGAGTTGGGTAATGAGCCAGATTTTAAAATAGAGTTTAATTAGTAACAGAGATTACGCCATTTCCTGCAGAAACACGATACTCAAGCATATTGTAGAATCTTTGATCCTCATCAAGTTTCGTTAATAATTGACCGGTAAATAAACTGTAATTGTACTCGTCACATTCACAAGTTACAGAATTTCTGCTGGTATCTAAGGTCATTGTAGAGCAGTTGCTTGGTGTATGGTTAGGGCAGCTAGCCTCAAAAGCTCTGTAGCCAGCAAAAGCAGATAAGGTTTTGATTACAAAAATACCTCTTGTTCCAGCCTGAGAATTGCTGATATAAATGGCGCTTCCTTCGTTGGTTAAATCACTATATAATGGTAAATTAGTGTTAATATCAAATCTAAATCCTATCTCTTGTAAATAGGGATTTCTGTCGGAGGTATCCGTGTCACAAGCAAATAGTAATATCAATAAAAAAAAAGCTAAAATTCTTTGCATAACATACTTGTATTTTAAGAATACAGAAACAAAGTTGAACAAAAAAAATGTATATTTGTCTTAAATCCTCTATAAAAAAGAGGATTTTCTTATTTTATAAAACGCTTAGTTATGAGTAACAAATCATATTATACACCAGAAGGATTAAAAAAGTTGAGAGACGAACTTAATCAGCTAAAAGATATAGAACGTCCGAAGGCATCAAGGGATATAGCAGAAGCTCGAGATAAAGGTGATTTATCTGAGAATGCAGAATATGATGCAGCAAAAGAAGCACAAGGTTTATTGGAGCTTAGAATTTCTAAGCTAGAAGAAACTTATGCCAATGCGCGTTTAATAGATGAATCTCAATTAGACACTTCTAAGGTTTTGGTATTATCAACGGTAAAGTTGAAAAATCAGAACAATGGCATGGAGATGAAATATACATTAGTTGCTGAAAGTGAGGCTGATTTAAAGACTGGAAAAATATCGGTAAACTCTCCAATTGGGAAAGGTTTATTAGGTAAAAAAGTGGGAGAATCTGCGGAAATAACAATTCCTAACGGTGTTTTAAAATTGGAAATTTTAGAAATTACTAGGTCTTAATTGGCAAATTTTTAATAAATTGAATTAAAATCGGTTTTCAAGCGCATTGCAAATTGATAAATGTACAAGTCCAATGTTTGAGTTAACATATAAATCGGTTGCAACCTCAAAGCTTACTAAAGCAGATATTTTAGCGATTAGGGATACGGCTATTAAAACTAATGAAGTTCACAATATCACCGGATGCTTAGTTTTCTACAATAATCATTTTATTCAAATTTTAGAAGGAAAAGAAGCACTTGTTAAAGAGGTGTTTTATAAAATTTCTGAAGATGATAGGCACTCCAATGTTCATATTTTATATGAAGGTCGAAAAGATCAACGATTTTTTCCAGATTGGAATATGGCATTCACAGATATAAATGCTAGCTCTGGTGAAGATGCAGAAGTTAAAAGCTATGCCAATAATTTACTATTGCTTTCAGAGTTTATCGATAAGCCAACCACAACTTTAAAAATGTTTTGGAGTGGTATTAATAAGTTAATAATAAATCCTTCAATTATTTAAATCCTACACTACCGTGGCTAGTATTTTTACAAAAATCATCAATGGGGAAATTCCCTGTTATAAAATAGCAGAAAACGAAGATTTTTTTGCATTCTTAGATATCAATCCGAATGCAAAAGGGCATACCCTATGTATTCCTAAGAAAGAGGTAAATAAGATCATGGATCTCGATGATGCCACCTATATAGGCTTAATGGCCTTTTCTAAAAAAGTTGGGCAGGCTCTTGAAAGTGCTATTGATTGTAAGCGGGTAGGTATGACGGTAATTGGTTTGGAAGTACCTCATGTTCACGTGCATTTAATTCCGCTTAATGAAATGAAAGATGCGACTTTTCAGCATAAAGTGAAATTCTCAGAAGAAGAGTTTATAGCAATTGCCGAAAAAATAAAAGCTGAATTAGCTTAATCACTTCCATTAATTAGATACTGCATTAGTTTTTACTGAAGGAAACTACCTTGTAGTAAAAAGTATACTCCAATACCAACAATGGCAATTAATACTAAGGCTATCATATAAAATAGTCCCGTGAATTTTATGGCGCTCTTTTGTGGAATTGCCATTTTCTGGTAATATTCAAAAACGCGTTCTATATCAGGGGTCCAAGTTACAGGGTAAATTTTAGTGCCACATTTTTTGCACTCCAATTCAGAAGTTACTTCATTGGTGGTTTTGTGAATGAATTTCCCGTAAGAATGCTTTTGAAAAAAAGACAATTTTAAGCCTTGATTAAAACATTCGGGACAATTGTTTGTTAATGCTGCTTCTTTTATAACTTCTAATTTTATCTCTGCCATAGCTTACGAATTTAATTTAAAAGTAATTTTCATTACGGTACCCTCTTTGCTAGAGGTTAGTACTTTTATTTTTCCTTTGTGGTATTCTTCTACAATGCGCTTTACTAACGATAAGCCTAAGCCCCAGCCTCTTTTTTTAGAAGTGAATCCAGGATTAAATATGGTGTTAAAATCTCTTTTCAAAATCCCGTGTCCCGTATCAGACACTAAAATTACAGCATGATTCCCTTCTTTTAAAATTTCAATACTAATACTGCCCTTGCCCCGCATGGCATCTATCCCATTTTTAACTAAATTTTCAATCGTCCACTGGAATAATGATTTATTTAAAAGTACAGGAAGGTGGTCTGCTTTACTATTGAATGAAAAATGAATCAATTTAGAACTTCTTAGTTTTAGGTAATCAAAAGCATTTTTTGTTTCCGCAACAATATCCTGCTCTGCTAAAATTGGAAGAGAGCCTATTTTAGAGAATCGTTCCGTAATTGTTTCTAGTCTAGAAATGTCTTTTTCTATTTCTTCCGTAATATTCGGATTTATATTTTCTGCTTTCAAGAGTTCATTCCACCCGAGTAACGAGGTTAAGGGCGTGCCTATCTGATGTGCCGTTTCTTTCGCCATACCTGCCCAAAGTTTATTTTGTTCAGATGATTTATTGGTTTTGAAAAAGAAATAAATCACGGCTCCAAAAAGAAATATAATTAGAAGAAGGGCTATAGGGTAATATTTTAATTTGTTTAATACATCAGAATTGCCATAGTATAAAGTGGCTAATTCTTCACCTTTATAATCTATTTTTATAGGCGTGTTCTCACCTTCAAATTTTTTTATTTTTTTCTGAATGAATGAGGTGTCTGCTGTAATTTCTTTTGGCATATTACTCACTTTTATAGCACCATCTCTATTCACCAAAATCATTGGTGTGGTCGTATTATTTTGAAATATTTTTAAGGGTAAATTTCCGGGGTCTGCATCTGCAGGCAATGCTTGTAACTCTACTAAGGCGCTAGCCCAAATTTCTACCTTGTTACGTTCTTCTTCTTTAAACTTTTTAAAGAAACTATTTGTATTCCAAAGAATTAGACTTACAATAACAAAAGAGGTTATTTGTAAGATTATTGTTATAGTTTTCTTTTCAGGACTGAAGTTCATTCAAACAATTGCTTATAGTGCTCACAATATAACGTAAAATGTGAAAAATTATTCTATCTATTTGATAAGTTGTTATTTTCATTTTTGAACCTATTTTATGTATTTTTGCACGACTATGCGAGAAATGATTTCTATACTTCCTGATGAGGTTACCACAGCAAAATTACATGGCTATTTGTTAGGGGCTGTAGGTCCTAGACCCATTGCCTTTGCGAGTACATTGGATGAGAATGGAAGACCTAATTTATCGCCATTTAGTTTTTTTAATGTGTTTAGTGCTAATCCGCCAATATTAATTTTTTCTCCTGCACGTAGAGTTCGTGATAATACCACAAAGCATACTTTAGAGAATTGCTTGCAGACCAAAGAAGTGGTTATCAATGTGGTGAATTTTGATATGGTACAACAAATGTCTCTTTCTAGTACAGAATATCCAGAAGGAGAAAATGAATTTAAAAAAGCAGGGCTAACTATGTTAGCTTCCGAAGTAGTTGCGCCATTTAGAGTGGCAGAATCTCCTGTTCAGTTTGAATGCAAAGTTATTAAAATAGAGGCCTTAGGTGAAAATGGAGGGGCAGGGAATTTAATTTTTTCTGAAGTTGTAAAAGTTCATGTGGATAAGGCAATTTTAGATGAAAATGGAAGTATTGATCAGCGAAAAATAGATCTCGTAGCTAGAATGGGAGGTAATTGGTATAGCAGAGCAAATGAGGGTTTGTTTGAGGTGCCCAAGCCATTGTCTTCATTGGGAATAGGGATTGATGGCATACCTGCGGAAATTCGTTCCAGTACTATATTAACGGGGAATGATTTAGGGATGTTAGGAAATGTAGAGATGTTACCTACAGAAAAAGAAGTTCAAGAGTTTTTAGCTTCAAATCTGGAGCTGCGAGTGATCATTGATGCTGATGATAAAAAATTAATTCATAGTAAAGCACAGGAATATTTACATAAAAATGACGTACTTTCCGCTTGGAAAGTATTATTATCAAATTAAGAGAAAATGGAAGTAGAAGGAAAAGTGAAAATGGTTGGGGAAACTCAAACCTTTGGAAATAACGGATTTAGAAAAAGAGAAATTGTCGTTACTACAGAAGAACAATATCCGCAACATATTATGGTAGAGTTTGTTCAAGATAAGTGTGACTTATTGAACAGCGTAAGTGTTGGACAGCCTATTAAAATTGGAATTAATTTACGAGGTAGAGAGTGGGTTAATCCACAAGGAGAAACAAAATACTTTAACTCTATTCAGGGTTGGAGAATTGAAAGTGCTCAGCCACAAGCTTCTAATAGCAGTGCGGGTATACCTCCAGCACCACCAATGGATTCTTTTCAGCCAGCAGATGATTTAAATGAAGAAGATCACGACGATTTACCTTTTTAAATTAATACATAATTGAAGAGAAGACCTGTTTAGTTTTTTACTAAACAGGTCTTTTGTTTTTTATAGACTTTGACGTATTTTGAGGTCAAAAAAAATTGAATAAAGAACTAAACTACAAGCCTATGGTTTTTCTTTCTGAGGAATTAATTTTTCCTGATGTTTCAGAGGCTAACCACGAAGGTATGCTTGCTGTTGGAGGAGATCTTTCTCCCGAACGGCTATTATTGGCTTATAACAGCGGAATTTTTCCTTGGTTTAATGAGGATTCTCTGATTTTATGGTGGAGTCCAGATCCCCGAATGGTATTGTTTCCTCAAAAAATAAAAATTTCTAAAAGCATGCGTAAGGTGATTAGAGATCGCCAATTTACCTTAACTAAAAATGTAGATTTTAAAACAGTATTAGAGTATTGTTCTATGGTTGAAAGAAAAGACCAAGACGGCACCTGGATTACAGAAAAGATGAAAGAGGCCTACCTGAAGCTCCATGATGAAGGTGTAGCGCATTCCTATGAAGTTTGGGAAAATGATACTCTTGTGGGTGGTTTATATGGGATAGATTTAGGGCATGTTTTTTGTGGTGAAAGTATGTTCAGTTTAGTCAGTAATGCGTCTAAGTTTGCTTTTATTAGTTTGGCAGAAGAGCTTATTTCTAAAGAGTATAAGCTTATAGACTGTCAAGTATATACGGCTCATCTAGAGAGTTTGGGCGCAGAAGAAATTTCTAGATCAGATTTTATTAAATTTTTGAAGTAAGGCAAAAATGTAACATTCCAAAGGCATTTGCTACTAACATATAAAGGTGATTTTATGTTTGGTGGAGGTAGTGGTGCAGGAATGGCTCAGGTGTATCGCAATAATATTAAATTGTTGCGTAAAACCAATAGGTTTAATTCTGCCCGAACATTTACTACTACAAAAAAAGAATATGCTAAAGTCGCAGGAGGTAGTGTTGCGTTGAAAAAAATAAGCGTAGCGCAGCTTCGTGAAATAAGACGACAAGTACTTCAAAATAGAAAGCAAGATAGGCAAAAAAGTGTACTGATATCTACGGCGGTTTTCGTGCCATTGTTACTCTTGTTTGCTTATGTAATCTCAATGTTTTTTGCAAATGAAAACGCAATTCAAGCAAATAATTTAAAATTAGCAACTGCAGCTAATCTCAAGCACTATAATTTTTACATGAGTGATGCTGCTATTTGGTTGCAACAACAAAAGCTTGCTAATGCCATTTTTCAATATAGAAAGGCCAAGGAGTTATTCCCAGAAAAGTTTGCTGTAAATTATAAGTTGACACAGGTATTACTGAGTACTTGTGCATCAGATTCTTTATATTGTGAAGAAGCAAAAGAAAGTGCAATACGCTTGAAGGATAAGTATCCTGATAGAGAAGAAGTGTTAAGGTTAGTAGCTTTTTTGCAAGACTAGACTTTGAAGATTATAAAGTAAATACTAAGGTGGAATTTAAAAAGAATACCTGAGCTAGCTCTTTATTGTAATCCTCTAATCGGTATTCTAAACCTACTTGTAATTTTGTGTTAGAATTTAGTTTATAACCAATTTGGGAGGAAAAGCGTTGATCATAGCTAGGTTTTTTTGTTCTAGCTAAACTTAATAAACTTTCTGTAGAAAAAATAAAATAGGGTTCGCCAATATCAAGTTTTTCACCTTTTAACGGCACATCCGCAGCAAGTCTACCTCTAAACCTATGCGTTGTTAAGGAAGGAGATATACGTTGTTCTATGCGTGTCCTAAAGCCATACCTGATGTTGTTAGGTTTAAATTTGTAATTGTACTGTTCTGTAATTCGTAATTCATTTTCTCTTTCCTTTTCAAAAGGGGCTCTGAACCGGTATTGTACACCTAATGCAATACTTTTGTTGATCGCAATTTTTAAATCGGAGAAATGAGCAAAATCAATCTGTCTTGTTTGTAGTTGAAGGGCGTCTTCCTTATAGAAATACGTCCGATTACTAACTGAAAAATTGGTAGCATAAAGCGGAGAAACTTTATGATTTACAGAAATTTGAGGTTGTAGGTATCCCGTAAAATCAGATTGCGCGATACTAGGAGATAGGATAAACAAGGCGCAAAAGAGTAGTCCTAGTTTAATATAAGACGTGGTCATAATTTGGCAGTAATGATTTTCTAATCTTTAAGAACGTACCTTCAGCATTAAAGAGAATTTCAAATTGCTCATATCCTCTTTCTTGCTTGGCATCTACAACCAATTCATAATTTACAGAGGGTAACATTAAATTTTGAAAAGCGTTCTTAAATGTTTTATCTATAGGGTCTTCTGCAGTATACTGTTGCTGTATTTTTTTAATTTTAAAAGAAATAAAATGAGTGCTTAGATAGTTCTGGATTGCTTTGTAGGTTTCATTAGGTACATCAATTGCTTTTATGCTAATTTCAATATCTTCTAAAACCCCTTCTTCATTAAATTCTATACTATACCACAATTTATCTTTTCTAAATTTGGCTTCGTAGCTTATCTTTAAACTATCTATTTCTTTGTAATATTTTAGTTTTTTCGCAGCGACAACTTTATCTTTTAGCAAGTCATGCGCAGCACTTGGAAACTCTTTTTTCTTAATGCGAAACTCGCGCTCGTGTTTTACTTGGGCTAAAAGAGTATTACAGCCACAGAATAAGATTAGGATTAAAATTTTATACTTCATTATATCTAAAACAGGTTGTTTCGTGATCATTTACCATACCCGTAGCTTGCATTTGAGCGTATATTACGGTACTGCCTACAAATTTAAAGCCTCTTTTTTTTAAGTCTTTGCTAATAGTATCGGATAATGGAGTGTTTGCTGGTGCTAATTTATAGTTTTCTACGGAATTTTTAATGGGTTTGTGGTTCACAAATTCCCAGATGTAAGCGCTAAAACTACCAAACTCTTCCTGTATTTTTTGGTAGGCAACAGCATTAGAAATGGTGGCATTTATTTTAAGTTTGTTTCGTATGATACCTTTATCTTGAAGTAACTCTTCAATTTTAGCAGCATCATAGTTCGCTATTTTTTTATAATCAAAAGAGTCAAACGCTTTTCTGAAATTTTCTCTTTTTCGTAGAATGGTAATCCAACTCAGCCCAGCTTGGAAGGTTTCTAGAATTAAAAATTCAAAAAGCTTATCATCATCTTTTACAGGTACTCCCCATTCTAGATCATGATAAGCTTCATATAAATCATCACCTTGGCACCATCCGCATCGTTGTTTCTCCATTTAAACGCTTTTTGTATTTGTATACTAACAGAGCTTAAAGATAGTGGAGAAATTTGTTAGGGAATAAGGCAAAATGCGATTTATTCTAAATACACTTTTAATTCTCCGCTTTCTATTGCTTGTTCAATATTAGCATCGACAGAAGAAAAGAATCTAAAAAAAGGTTTGCCATCCTGTCTTATTAATGATGCTATTTGATTATGATCACTAATTGCCTTGTACTCTTTAATAACAAGTTTTGTTCCTACCAAGCTATTAAAATCGGCTAAAGCACCTCTTTTAATGATGAAATTTTTTCTAGGAAAATCGATGTGTTTGTAGTGTTCGCCATTAGGGTTGGCAAGTACTACTACAGTACCTTCTTGAAGGTTTGTTGTTTGACTATGTCCACCTAGAGTAAACATCGCCATAAAAATAAAAATAATGAAAGTTTTCATATGTTTTAGGTTTAAAGTTTATACTAAATTTCTAAGTCAAATATAAAAATTGCCTTTTAAAATATTAGTTATACTTTCGTTAAATAATGTTAAACTATTGTAATGTGATAGTAATACTATTATATTCGTAATTGTAATTAAATTAAATAAGATGGACCAGCTTTTACAATCGGTTAAAATTGCCATAAATAACAAGATTTATCTCAAAGATCCTGAGTCGTCAGAATTAGGTAAAAAAATTATTGAACACAGTATTTTATTAATCCATGATATTGGTTTTGAAAAATTTACCTTTAAGAAATTAGGAGAATTAATCAAATCAAACGAGAGTTCTATATATAGGTATTTTGAAAACAAACACAAACTACTTTTGTATTTGGCTTCATGGTATTGGGGCTGGTTAGAGTACCAGTTGGTGTTTTCTACGAATAGCATTGCAGATCCTTCTCAAAGACTTCGAAAAGCTATAGAAGTGTTAGCTAAAACCATAGAACAAGATTCTCATTTCTCACATATTAATGAGGTGGTTCTAAGTAAAATTGTTATTAATGAATATTCAAAATCATATTTAACTAAAGAGGTAGACGAGGAAAATAAAGATGGTTATTTTATTATCTATAAACGTCTAATTTTACGTCTGTCTAGTATGATACAAAATGTGAATCCAGATTATGGATATTCCTCTAGTTTGGCAAGTACTATTTTAGAAGGCTCCTTACATCAGTTTTTTCTAAAGGATCATTTCCCGACGCTTACGGATTGTCATGATCCAAAATCACCAACCAACTATTTTTTAGAATTAGTATTTAAAACCTTAGCACCAACAACAAATGGCTAAAAATGCACTTACTGCTTGGCAACGTTTAATAGGATTATTAAAACTTGATAAGCGAGACATTCTACAAACATTCTATTACGCAATTTTTGCAGGTATCGTAAACTTGACACTTCCATTAGGGATTCAGGCTATTATCAATTTAATTCAAGGAGCACAAATAAGTACCTCTTGGATTGTTCTTGTAGTTCTGGTAACCGGTGGTGTTGCCTTTGGGGGTTTACTACAATTAATGCAAATTAGGATTATAGAGAATGTACAGCAAAAAATATTTACGAGGGCTTCATTTGAGTTTGCGTATCGCTTTCCAAAAATTAAGATGAGTGAACTAAGGGATTATTACCCTCCAGAATTAGCCAATAGATTTTTTGATACCATAAATGTCCAGAAATCTTTAGCGAAAGTCTTGTTAGATTTTCCTGCGGCATTGTTGCAGATAATCTTTGGACTTCTGTTGCTTTCTTTTTATCACCCATTCTTTATACTGTATGGCTTATTGCTTTTAATTCTTATCTATGTTGTGTTTAAATTTACCGCTAGAAAAGGGTTAGAAACTAGTTTGTCAGAATCCAAATACAAGTATAAAGTGGCACACTGGCTTCAAGAGGTGGCAAGGTCGTTAGTGAGTTTTAAACTTTCGGGAGAAACCAACCATGCATTAAGAAAGAATGATACCTTGGTGGGGGAATATCTAGATGCACGTGAAAGTCACTTTAGGATTTTGGTCATTCAGTTTATTCAAATGATTGGCTTTAAAGTTTTGGTAACTGCTGGTTTGCTGCTTATAGGAGGACTTTTAGTGCTAAACCAAGAAATGAATATTGGGCAATTTGTAGCGGCAGAAATTATTATTTTATTAGTCATTACCTCTGTAGAGAAATTAATAAAAGGTTTAGAAACGGTGTATGATTTATTGACTTCCCTCGAAAAGTTAGGGCAGGTGGTAGATAAAGAATTGGAATCTCAAGAGGGTGAAACTCCGTTAACGGCTTCATCAGAATTAACGATAGAGGTTTCGGAGGTAAGTTATATTCCTCAAGGTGCTACACACAAGGTAATAGACGATGTGTCTTTAACATTTATACCTAGAAGCACCACGCTTTTAATGGGGGCAAATGGCTCTGGAAAAACAACATTGTTGCGGTTAATCTCGGGATTAATTCACCCAACCGAAGGTGCGGTTTATGCCAATAATATTTCGTTAGAGAATATTTTGCCCAATCATTATAGAAACTTTATGGGGCAATCTTTAACAGAGGAAAGTCCGTTTGAAGGGACTATTTTAGATAACATCACTTTTGGTGATGAAGCAATTTCTCAAAAAGATTTGTATTGGGCCATTGAAAACACGGGACTTACCAAATTTGTAAAAGAACAGCCAAAAGGTATTCATACCATCTTATTCCCAGAGGGGCAGCAAATACCTCATAATGTGGCAAAAAAAATAGTGTTGGCTAGGGCCATTGTAAGAAAGCCAAAATTATTAATTTTAAAAGAGCCTCTAGATCAATTGGATGAAATAGAAGCGCTTAAAATAATGGATTTTCTAAGCGATAAAAGCAATCCTTGGTCTGTTGTTGTCGTGAGTCACGATGTAAAATGGTTTAGCCGTGTAGATAGAATGATTACACTTCAAGATGGAAAAATTGTTAGTACTAATTAAAGAGAATTATGCTTAATATATCTAATAACGTATTGAATAAAACGGTAGATCTTGGAATCTATAAGGCTACAAGACGCGTTTTTCATAAGAGACATTACAAGTATTTCAATAGATTTTTAATTGGGTCTGCTTTATTTGGAGTTATAGTATTGTTTTTGCCTTGGACTCAGAATGTTCGTGGTAAAGGATCATTAACATCTTTAAGGCCAGATCAGCGCCCACAAACTATACAATCGCCCATACCAGGGCGTATTGAAAAGTGGTTTGTGCAAGAAGGAGATTTTGTACACAAAGGAGATACTATTCTATTTATATCCGAGGTGAAAAATGAATATTTTGATCCTAAACTAGTAGAGCGTACAGGAGATCAAATTAAGGCAAAAGAAATGTCTGTAGTCTCTTATGAAGGGAAAGTAAAAGCTTTAAACAACCAGATCGGTGCGTTAGCAACAGAACGTGGTTTAAAATTGCAACAAGCTAAAAATAAACTCTTGCAGTCAAAATTAAAAGTACAAAGTGATAGTATTGATTTGATGGCAGCAAATACTAATCTTGAAATTGCAGAGCGTCAATATAGTCGTACTGTACAATTGCAAGAAGAGGGTCTTAAGGCGGTTACTGATGTAGAGACAAAAAGATTGAAACTTCAAGAAACACAGGCCAAATTAATCTCTCAAGAGAATAAATTATTGGCTAGTAGAAATGAGATTCTAAATGCTTCCGTAGAGGTGAGCAGAGTGCAAGCGGAGTATACGGATAAGATTTCTAAAGCACAGAGTGATATGTATACCGCGCAATCAGGTCAGTATGATTCTCAAGCACAAGTTACTAAGCTAGAAAATCAATTTACCAACTATGAAATGCGTAATGATATGTACTACATAAAAGCACCTCAGAGTGGTTATATCAACAAAGCAATCAAAGCAGGTATTGGAGAAACATTTAAAGAAGGCGATAAATTAGTGGGCATAATGCCTTCGGTCTATGATAAGGCTGTAGAGATGTTTATAGAGCCTTTAGATTTGCCATTAATACATAGAGGAGAAAAAGTGCGTATAGAGTTTGATGGATGGCCTGCTATTGTATTTAGCGGCTGGCCAAATGCCTCTTATGGTACGTATGGCGGTATCGTAGTGGCGGTAGAAACGTTTATTAGTCCCAATGGAAAGTACCGTGTGCTCTTAGCTCAGGATCCTGAAGACCAAGCCTGGCCCGATGAGATTCGTGTAGGATCAGGAGCAAGTACTATTGCATTGTTGGAAGATGTGCCTATTTGGTATGAACTCTGGCGTCAATTAAATGGCTTCCCGCCTAATTATTATCAGCCAACATCAGAAACAACTAAGGACAAAAAGTAATGAGAAAGGTTTTTTTATATAGTCTTTTGTTTTTTAGCTTTTGTGTAAGTGCACAAGAGTTGGGTGCGGAGGTGCTAAACTTTAAGGAGTATTTAGGGTACGTAAAAAAATACCATCCTATTGCGAAGCAAGCAGCTTTAACTTTAGATGTGGGGCAGGCAAAACTGCTAAAAGCCAGAGGGGGTTTTGATCCTAAAATCGAAGTAGATTATGGTACAAAACAATTTAAAGGCACCGAGTATTATGACAAATTAAATGCCGTGTTTAAAATTCCGACTTGGTATGGGGTTAATTTTAAAGGGGCTTTTGAGCAGAATGAAGGTGTGTACTTAAATCCAGAAGCTACAGTTCCCGAAGATGGTCTGTATAGTGCTGGTGTGAGTATGTCTATCGGGCAAGGACTGTGGATCAATGATCGGATGGCCACATTGAAAAAAGCTAAGTATTTTAGAGAGCAATCTAAAGCAGACCGAGATATTTTGGTAAACCAAGTTTTGTTCGATGCTGCAAAGGCCTATTTTGATTGGTTGCAGGCGTATAATGAGAACATAATATTTGATAGTTTCTTGTCTAATGCAGGCATTCGCCTAGACGGGGTTAAAAAAAGTGCGTCTTCAGGGCAAATTGCAGCAATTGATACTGTAGAGGCTACCATAACTTTACAGGATAGAGCGCTAAATTTAGAGCAAGCAAAAGTAAGATTGATGCAGAAATCATTAGAACTATCAAGCTTTTTATGGCTGGATAATGTGCCTATTGAACTTCAGGAAAATGTTATTCCTGATGAAAATGTAGCTGGAGATATCAATAAGACTTTAGGAATTAATGGCGTACCCCTAGATAGTTTTACAATAGAAAATCACCCTAAATTAAAATCGCTGACCTATAAAATGGATGGGTTACGGGTAGATAAAAATTTAAAGGCGAATAAATTATTACCAAAAATAGAAATTGAATATAATTTTTTAACCGAAACACCAGAGTATTTGAATTCATTACAAACGGATTATTATAAAGGGGGAATACGTTTTCAGTTGCCCTTATTTCTAAGAAAGGAACGTGGAGATTTAAAATTGGCAAAATTTAAATTGCAAGATGCCAAGTATGAATTGGATAATGCCGAAATTGTTATTAAAAATAAAGTAATTGCCATGTACCGAGAGTTGGCATCTTTTGAGAATCAGAATGTCCTTATTGCAGCTATGGTAGAAAATTATGAGACTTTATTGGCTGCAGAAGAGCGTAAATTTAGCTTCGGAGAAAGCTCTTTGTTTTTAATCAATTCACGAGAAAATAAACTTATAGAATCTAAATTGAAACAAAATTCTGTTCAAAATAAATTCTTTGTAACTAAAGCCAAATTATTTAATAGCTTAGCAATAAATCCTAAAGATTTATAATGTTACAACATGCCAAATAGCAAGACAAAAGGATACCGTTTATTGGGCCATGCTGGGGCCTATCTAAAAAGATCTCGGAAACTTCGTGTAGGTTTTAAAGGCTTCTTAAAGGATATGCTCTTTATTTTAGTGGGTATTTTTTCTGCAGCTTTTGGTTTGGAAAGTTTTTTGCTTCCAAATAAATTTATAGATGGTGGGGCAACAGGTATTTCTTTGCTTGCTACAGAAATTTTTGCTTTACCACTGCCTATTTTAATATTGGTAGTAAACGTTCCTTTTTTAATCATGGGCTATAAGGTGATTGGTAAAACCTTTGCAGTAAAGGCTACAATTGCTATTCTAGGTTTGGCCTTAGTACTATCTACCGTACATTTTCCGGAAATTACCCAAGACAAACTCTTGGTTGCAGTTTTTGGTGGTTTCTTCTTAGGGGCAGGTATTGGTCTATCTATTCGTGGTGGCGGAGTATTAGATGGGACCGAGGTATTAGCTATTTTTTTAAGTAGAAAATTAGGAACAACTATTGGTGATATCATTATCTTAATTAACATTGTCATTTTTTTAGCAGCGGCCTATTTCTTATCTATTGAAACAGCTCTATATTCAATGTTAACCTATTTATCTGCCTCCAAGACATTAGATTTTGTGGTAGATGGTATTGAAGAATATACTGGCGTTACCATAATCTCAGGTAAGAGTGAAGAAATAAGAGTCATGATTTCTGAAAAATTAGGGAGAGGTTTAACCGTATATAGAGCCAAAGGTGGTTTTAGTAAAGATGGTGGCGCTCAAAAAGATTATGATGTTATTTATACCGTTATTACAAGATTGGAAATACGCAGGTTGAATATAGAAATATCTAAAATAGATGCTACGGCTTTTGTGGTGATGAATAGTATAAATGATACTAGAGGCGGAATGATTAAAAAGAGACATTTGTAAGTTTTCTTTTATTTTTTCTACAAACATGACGTAACTCAGTTTTTTAGTGAAACTCAGTATTTAATTTTACCCCAAATAAACCTGTCATGAATATTTTAGAAACCAAAAAAACATCCCAAGAAATTTCTCAGTTATTAAGTGCTAGTTTACTAAAAGCGGTAAGCTATCAGGAGTACCGCGCTACTGTTTCAGCATTAGTCGCAGATGGTTTGTCTACAGGAACTGTTCAGAATGATGCGCTTGCAAATTATACACTGCTTAATGATAAGCGCATGAAGCGTTTGGATAAAACACTTAAATTTTCTGAAGATGTTATTGAGGGTGTATCCAAGATAAACAAGAAAGTAACCTGGTTGGTGCTCACAGAGAGTTGGTGTGGTGATGCGGCACAAACCATGCCTGTGATGAATAAATTAGCAAGTCTCAATCCTAATATTGAGTTTAAAGTTATTCTGCGTGATGAGAACTTAGAATTAATGAATCAGTTTTTGACTAATGGTACTTTGTCTATTCCTAAATTATTAATGATTGATGATGCCACAAATACGGTGTTTTCAGAATGGGGTCCTAGACCTTCTAAGGCAACACAATTGGTTGCGGAATATAAAAATACACATGGGGCATTAACTCCAGAATTTAAGCAAGATTTGCAAATTTGGTATACAAAAGATAAAGGAGTAAATACAGCGGAAGATTTATTATCGGGCCTTCTCTTGAAATAAATAGGTGATGGTACCTTTTTGGCTAGCTTTTGTAGATTTGTTGAAAGATGCTTTGTAAGCATATTCTAAAGCGTTATCTATTAAACAGCCATTACTAGTGCTAGAGCTGCTCTTATTGAAGTTGGCATCCGTTACGGTACCTTGACTATCGACAACAATATTAACTACTATTTTGCCGCCTTCTATGCACGTATAAATAGGTACAGGTAAACTATAATGGTTTCTGTTTATTAAAGAGTAAGAAATAGAAGTTCTGCGTTTTGCTAAATTATTAGTGGGTACATCTTTTTGCGCTTCGCGTTCCCCTAGTAATTCTTTTGCTTCTTGACGCTTTTTCTTAAGTTCTTTAAGGCTGGCTGCATATTGGCCAGAATCAGAGGTTAGAAGTTCATTGGGTTCATCACTATCAGAGCTAGTTTCGGCTTCTTCCATTAACTCTTCCAGTGTTTTTAAAGGCTCTGGGTTTCCAAAACTAGCTTTTGCAGTTTCGTTAAATGCCATATGGCTTTTGATAGCTTCTGCTTCTGCTTGGTCTTGCAGTTCTTGTTCCTCTTCTTCTAGAAGTTCTTCGGGTTCTTCTTCGAGTAAAGCTAATTCCACCACGTATTCTTCTTTTTCCTTAGCACCCAAGTGTATGTTGTATAAACCCAACACCATGATCGCCATGGAAAGAAATGTGATTAGTAATGAAAGTTGACTTTTGTTTAAACTCATATTCCTAATAACCACTTTTTTAGAATATTATTTTATCAAATCGACGAACAACAATGAAAATGTCCCTTTTCTAAAGATTTTCTTCAGCATCGGGATTTAATAGCTTGTTAAATTCCTCTGTAGTTATTGCATTATCTACGTTGTAATCGCCTATTTTGGTTCTTCTAAGTGACGATAAATGTGCACCAGAGTTTAGAGCAATTCCGAAATCATGCGCTAGAGATCGGATATAGGTTCCTTTGCTACACGCTACTCTAAAAGAAACTACAGTAGCTTCAATACCTGTAATTTCAAACTCATGAATAGTGATAAGGCGTTTTTTTATTTCAACTTCTAGACCTTCTCTTGCATATTCGTACAAACGTTTACCATCTTTTTTCAATGCAGAAAAAATGGGAGGTGCTTGCTCTATTTCTCCTAAAAACTGTTGGGTAGCTTCTTTTATCATAGCTTCCGTAATATGTTCCGTAGAAAAGGTTTCATTAATTTCAGATTCTAAATCATAAGAAGGTGTCGTACCTCCTAAAGTAATAGTCCCTGTGTATTCTTTAGCCTGACCTTGTAGTTCGTTGATTGTTTTGGTAGATTTCCCAGTGCAAATAAGCAGTAAGCCTGTTGCCAAAGGATCTAAAGTACCTGCGTGACCAACTTTTATTTTTTTAAGCTCAAACTTTCTTCGGATGCTCCACTTTATAGAGTTTACTGCTTGAAAAGAAGACCAATTTAATGGTTTGTCAATCAAAAGTGTTTGTCCGTCTAAGAAATCTTCTTTAGTTTTCAATAGCTATTTTTAAATGCGTATTATCCAAAATATCCGTAAGCAATGGCGATAAGGCCAACAATGAAACAATAGATAGAAAAATAAGAAAGCTTACTTTTCTTTACGAGTTGAATCATCCAAGTACATGCTCCTAATCCGGCAACAAATGCGGCTATAAAGCCAGCACCCATAGCAACATTATTATCACCGTCAAAAGTAAGTTCTCCTCCTAATAAATCTTTAAAAATCTTACCAAAAATTAAAGGTACTACCATCAAGAAAGAAAAACGTGCTGCTTTGGTTTTATCTACACCTAGTAATACCGAAGTAGAAATTGTAGCGCCACTTCTAGAAATACCAGGAAGCATTGCTATCGCTTGAGAAATTCCTACAAGAAAAGCATTTTTAAAACTAACTTTCTTGTCTGTGTCTTTGGCTTTATCTGCAAAATAAAGAAGTACGGCAGTTACTAATAACATGTACCCTACAAAACGAACATTACCTCCAAAAAAGCTTTCCAATTGTTCTTCAAAAAACAAACCAACGAAAACCGCTGGCAACATTGAAATAATAATTTTTACAGAAAATTGTGTTTCGTCGTTCCATTTAAATTGAAAAAGGCCACGAAGTAGTTCCCATATATCTTTTCTGAAAACAACAATGGTACTAAGTGCCGTAGCAAAATGGAGTACCACAGTAAATAAAAGACTCTCTTCTGGAACAGAATGATCGCCTAAAATAGCTTTTCCTAATTCTAAATGTCCACTTGATGAAACAGGTAGAAACTCTGTTAATCCTTGAATTATTCCAAGAATTATTGCGTCTATTACTTCCAATTAGTCTTTCTTATGAGGGTTTAACAAAATAGCATAGATTTCTATTCCTAAGCCAATAAGCACTAAAGTAGGTGCCAAACGGATTCTTCTAAAACTATAAATTTCAGGGTTAAAAACATTTGGATCATCACTACCGCCACCGCTCATTAATATAAAACCTATTACAATAAAGGCAAGGCCAATAAACATGAACATATAATTCTTATGCTGAAAAATAAATTCCTTTTTAGAATCTTGATTTGTATTGTTGCTTTTGTACGCCATGCTGCAAATTTAATAATATAATTCGTCTGTTCTTAAATTTAAAAAACGTTGTGTTGCAAAGTAGGTGCTAATTAGTGAAATTAACAAGCCTAATATAAAAACACTAGAAAAAAGAATAGCCAGTATCGTAGGGTCTTCCATTAATCCTAATTCCGGAAAATTTTCATTCACATAATATAAAACACCCGCCAAGGCAAGCATTGCTAATACGGCACCTAGTACTCCTAACTTAATATTGGTCCAAATAAAAGGCTTACGGATAAACACCTTTGTAGCACCCACCATTTGCATCGTCTTAATAATGAAACGCTTAGAGTAGATAGATAAACGAATAGAGCTATTGATTAATAAAACAGCGATAAACGTAAAAATACTACTGGCTACCAGAATCCAGAAACTAATACGTTTTACATTTTCATTTAAGAGGCCAATTAAAGGTTTGTCATAACTAACTTCTTGTACATAACCTTTGGTAGTAATTTCTTCCGCTATCTCTTCCAGCAATTCTGGGGTTACAAAATCTGCATTTAACTGAACGTCTATGGAATTTTTTAATGGGTTATAACCTAAGAAATCTTGAAAGTTCTCGCCAATATCTTCACTGTGTTGTGCTGCAGCTTCCTCTTTAGAAACATAGGTAGCGGCTTTGGTATATTCTGCCATGACTAAGCTTTTCTGTAGTTGGTCTATTTCTACCTGCTTAGCATTATCTTTTAAAAAGACAGAAATGGTAATCTGTTCTTTAAAATGATCAGCTAGTTTTTTAGTATTTAAAACCAATAAGCCTAATATGCCTAATAGAAAAAGTACAAGACCTATACTTAAAACTACTGAAAAATAACTCGATATTAATTTGCGTTGTTGATAGCGCTCGAAAGATTTACTCATAATTTGTGAAAACGATATGTAAAAATAGGAAAGTATATTTAATATAAAATCACTGTTAACACTTTGCTTTGCTTTTAAGTTTGATTTTTCTCTAAATAACACCTTTTTAAAGCCAAAAGAACTCTAAAAGTGAATTTAGCAACCTAAGATAGCTAGGAAATAATCAGCTTGGACTTTTTTTTGTTGAAGGTTTTCATTCGTTTATGAGGTAAATTTTGTCACGTTTATAAAAGTTTGTTTTTGTTGGATGTGGCTCATGTCATATTATCTTTTTCCCTTTCCTATAATAAACTTATTTTTGCAGCGCATTAAAACCGTCAGGTTTATACAAACTTTATATAATGAACTACGATTTCACAGAAATTGAAGCCAAATGGCAAAAATATTGGGCAGAAAACCAAACGTTTAAAGCAGAAAACAATTCCGATAAAGAAAAGTTTTATGTCTTAGACATGTTTCCTTATCCTTCTGGAGCAGGACTCCATGTAGGGCATCCGTTGGGGTATATTGCTAGTGATATTTATGCGCGTTATAAAAGACATAAAGGGTTTAATGTATTGCACCCTATGGGATATGATTCTTTTGGCTTACCAGCAGAACAATATGCTATTCAAACAGGGCAGCATCCTGCAATTACTACAGAAACAAATATTGCTAGGTATAGAGACCAATTGGATAAAATTGGCTTTTCTTTTGATTGGAGCCGTGAAGTGCGTACCTCTACTCCGGAGTATTACAAATGGACCCAGTGGATTTTTATTCAGTTGTTCAACTCGTGGTACAATAATGATACGAACAAGGCAGAAGACATTGCTACATTAACCGCGCTTTTTGAAAAAGAAGGAAATGCAACGGTAAATGCAGTCTGTGATGAAGATATTATAGCTTTTACTGCAGAAGAGTGGAATGCTTATGATACAAAAAAGCAACAAGAACTACTGTTGCAATACCGACTTACCTACTTGGCAGATACGGAAGTAAACTGGTGTCCTGGTTTAGGTACTGTATTGGCTAACGATGAGATTGTCAATGGCGTATCAGAACGCGGAGGTCACCCTGTTATTCGTAAAAAAATGACACAGTGGAGCATGCGTATTTCGGCATATGCACAACGTTTATTAGATGATTTAACTACAGTAGATTGGCCACAACCATTAAAAGACTCTCAAACCAATTGGATAGGTCGTTCTCAAGGAGCTTCAGCGGTATTTCAGGTAAAAGATCATGATGAGGTGATTGATGTTTTTACCACGCGCCCTGATACGATTTTTGGAGTTTCTTTTATGACTTTAGCGCCAGAGCATGAGTTGGTTGCTAAAATAACCACGCCAGCGCAAAAAGCGGAGGTTGAAGCATATATAAAAGCCACCGCAAAACGTAGTGAGCGTGAGCGTATGGCAGATGTGAAAACTATTTCAGGGGCTTTTACTGGAGCGTACGCAGAGCACCCATTCACCAAAGAGCCAGTGCCAATTTGGATTGGGGATTATGTGTTAGCTGGTTATGGTACAGGAGCTGTAATGGCAGTACCTTGTGGTGATCAGCGTGATTATGATTTTGCTAAAAAATTCAATATTGCTATTCCTAATGTATTTGAAGGGGTAGATATTTCTGAAGAAGCACATGCAGACAAAGACAAAACCGTCATTGCTAATTCTGATTTTTTAAACGGATTACCGTATAAGAAAGCCATGAAATTGGCGATTTATGAATTGGAAAAAATAGGACAAGGAAAAGGAAAAATTAATTACCGTTTGCGTGATGCTGTTTTTAGCAGACAACGGTATTGGGGAGAACCTTTTCCAGTATATTATGTAGATGGTATGCCGCAAATGATAGATGCGAAGCATTTACCAATTGCATTACCAGAAGTAGAAAAATATTTACCCACCGAAACTGGAGAGCCACCATTAGGGAATGCTACCGTTTGGGCCTGGGACACGGTTTCTAACCAGGTAGTAGATAACAGTAAGATAAACAACGCCGCGGTGTGGCCCTTAGAATTAAATACGATGCCAGGCTGGGCGGGGAGTAGTTTCTACTTTAACCGCTATATGGACCCGAACAATACGGAGGCTATATTTTCGGAGGAGGCCATTAATTATTGGCAAGATGTAGATTTATATATTGGTGGTAGTGAGCATGCAACAGGACATTTATTATATGCACGTTTCTGGCAAAAATTCTTGTTTGATAAGGGTGTAGTGCCTAAAAACGAATTTGCTAAAAAACTGATCAATCAAGGAATGATTACGGGGACAAGTGCTTTTGTTTTTAGGGATGAGGAGTCTGGGAAATTATTTTCTAAGGGTTTAATTGGCGACAAAGAAATGACACCTATTCATGCAGACGTATCATTTGTAAATGCCTCTGATGAATTGGATGTTGAAGCATTTAAAAACTGGAGAGAAGAATATAAAGAGGCGGAATTTGTTTTAGAAAACGGTAAATACATCGTTGGTCGTGAAGTAGAAAAGATGTCCAAATCTAAATACAATGTGGTAAGTCCGGATAGTATTTGTGTAGAGTATGGGGCAGACAGTTTACGTTTGTATGAAATGTTTTTAGGCCCATTAGAGCAATCTAAGCCTTGGAATACTGCAGGTATTACAGGTACTCATGGGTTCCTTAAAAAATTATGGCGTTTGTATGTAGATGATAATGGTATTAAAGTTACCGATACGGAAGCATCTAAAGACAACCTTAAGACTTTACATAAAACTATTAAGAAAGTAGAAGAAGATATTGAAAACTTCTCTTTCAATACGTCCGTATCTACCTTTATGATTGCAGTGAATGAACTATCTGCTCAGAAATGTACCAGTAGAGAAATACTAGAGGCTTTGGTCATTTTGGTATCGCCGTACGCACCACATATCGCGGAAGAATTATGGAGTAAATTAGGGCATATAGATTCTATTTCTACAGCATCTTTTCCAAAATTTGAGGCATCGCATTTGGTAGAGAGTAGTAAAGAATACCCAGTTTCTTTTAACGGAAAAATGCGTTTCAAATTAGAACTTCCGATGGATTTTACAAAAGATCAGATTGAGGAAGTAGTGATGGCGCATGAAAAAACTATTCAACAATTGGCAGGGCGTACACCTAAAAAGGTCATTATTGTTCCGGGTAAAATTATCAATATAGTAGGTTAAAAAGTAGGCATATCAATCTATCGTAGCAGTAATGGTAGATTGATATGCCACTATTCGCACTAAAAAGGACTCAATAAGGCTGATAAATGTGCAACGCTTTATTCGAAAATCTGAATTTTAGGCATCAATTTTATTATTTCTGCAAAACAATATAGGGCTAATTGTTAAAAGTCTGATTATTAGTTAAACCCTCACAATTTTAGTGGTTTTTGTTTTTTTATTATAACTATTTGTGGCAAATTTGACGCGACTAATTATAATTAAAATTGACATTGGCGAATTAATTTGTTTGTTGAATAAACTTAAGATTTGCCTTTGTCTTTTTTAGTTTGTTTTTTTATAAATGTAATCTGCAGGAATCTGATAATCAAATTCATTTTTATGCAGATATTTTTCTTTTTAATCGAAAGTTCTAATAAATAAAGCAAATGAAAATAGGTATCCCTAAGGAAATTAAAAACAATGAGAGTCGTGTGGGTATGACTCCAGGTGGTGTTTTTGAATTAGTAAAAAACAACCATGAAGTATTTGTACAGTCAACAGCAGGAGATAATAGTGGTTTCTTAGATGAGGCGTATGTTGAAGCGGGAGCTACAATTTTAGAAACTATTGAAGAGATTTATGCTATCGCAGAAATGATAGTAAAAGTTAAGGAGCCTATTGAACAAGAGTACAGCCTTATTAAAAAGGGACAAATTGTTTTCACATATTTCCATTTTGCATCTAGCGAGCCATTAACGAAGGCCATGTTAGAAAGTGGTGCTATTTGTATTGCTTATGAGACGGTAGAAGATAGGGATGGTGGTTTACCATTGTTAACGCCTATGTCTGAAGTGGCAGGTAGAATGTCTATTCAGCAAGGAGCAAAATATTTAGAGAAACCAGTAAAAGGTCGTGGTCTTTTATTAGGTGGGGTGCCAGGAGTACCTCCGGGAAAAGTATTAATACTTGGTGCAGGTGTAGTGGGTATGCAAGCTGCTAAAATGGCATCTGGTTTAGGTGCTCAGGTTACCATATTAGATGTAGATATGAAACGCTTACGTTATGCAAATGACGTTTTGCCAAATAATTGTACTACCTTATTCTCTAATGAGTATAATATTAGAGAATTTGTTCAAACACATGATTTAATTATTGGTGGTGTCTTGCTTAAAGGTAAAAAAGCACCTAACTTAATTACTAGAGACATGTTGAAAACTATGAAATCTGGTGCTGTTATTGTAGATGTGGCGGTAGATCAAGGAGGTTGTGTAGAAACAACAAGACCAACAACACATGAAGACCCTATTTATATTATTGATGAGATTGTACACTATTCTGTAGCGAATATGCCAGGAGCGGTACCTTATACTTCTACCATAGCACTTACCAATGTAACTACAGCTTATGCCATTAAGATTGCTAATTTGGGTTGGAAAAAAGCATTGGCTTCTGATCCAGGATTACAAAAAGGTTTAAATATTTCTGAGGGAGAAGTAATCTATAAAGAAATTATTGAGGCATTTGAATGGGCGTCATAAGTTAGTCTAGTTTAAAGCTTTATATTTTCAAAATCCTGCCAAATTTTCCGCATTTATATGTCGGAAAATTTTGGCGGGATTTTTGCGTTTATAGTATAAGGCAAAGAAACTTTGCTATATTTAAGTTTTAAAATAAAAATTATGTTCGGATATTATATATTAATTGGAGGAATAGCTTTAATAAGCTGGTTGGTAAGTAGGAAGCTGAAAAGCAAGTTTGAGCAATACTCAAAAGTTCATTTACGTAATGGAATGAGCGGTGCAGAAATTGCAGAAAAAATGCTAGCGGATAATGGCATACGTGATGTAAAAGTAATCTCTACGCCAGGAATGCTTACGGATCATTATAACCCTGCTAACAAGACCGTAAATTTAAGTGAAGGTGTGTACAGTCAGCGTAACGCATCTGCAGCGGCAGTTGCAGCACACGAATGTGGACACGCCGTGCAACATGCGCAAGCGTACCAGTGGTTGGGCTTAAGATCTAATTTAGTGCCAATTGTAAACGTTACCTCTAACTTTGCGATGTGGGTTGTTTTTGGTGGATTAATGTTAGGTGCTGCGGCAGGATTTGGATTCGGATATTGGGTGGCAGTTGCAGGTTTGGTCATGATGAGTTTTGCTACCATATTTAGTTTGGTGACGTTGCCTGTAGAGTATGATGCTAGTAACCGTGCCCTAGCATGGTTAAAACATAAAAATATGTTGGCTCCAGATGAATATGCTGGCGCAGAAGATGCTTTGAAATGGGCAGCTAGAACCTATCTAGTGGCAGCTATAGGATCTATTGCAACATTGGCCTATTGGGCATTACAAGTTTTTGGCGGAAGGAGAGATTAATATTCCTGTGTAAAAAATATATGAAAGAGGCTTCTTAGTACTAAGGAGCCTCTTTTGTTTTTAGTGCTTGTTCGTATGGGTGTAGTCGTATATAGTAAACAATACTTCTTAGAAGTTCTTCTTTATTATCTTCTATGATTTTTATCGTATAACTATTTTTAGAAGGATTAGAAAATTCATATTCAATGCGACTCTCCGACTTAATTTCATCAAAATAGCTACTAATTATAGCCGTTGCATTTGGGTTTACTGCTTTTAGAATTCTGGATTTTAGGTCTTCATCAAAACTAATGGATAGTTGAGCTTGGCAATGGCAACTTCCGTTAGTTGTCTTTGGGAGCGTTTTTATACTATGTATGTTAGTTTTTGTATTAAATAACTCTCTTAGCAAATATTTAGGATGGTCTACATTAAACAGCTTAAAAAAAGCACTTTCTTTAGCATGGACGGCAGTGAGCTCTTTTCGTAAGCTTAAATTGGCCATTAAGCTATCACATTCTAATTCCTTTTTGCAGGAGGAACATAGTAGGAGTACAGAGAGTACAAAAAAGAATCGTTTTTTCATTTTCAGGTTTAAGAAAATACAAGCTCTTTTATATGGTAATCTGACGTTCTATTTGCTGATCTAAAGAGATAAAGGTTTCAGTTCGTGATACGCCATCAATTTGTTGAATGTTGTTGTTTAAAACTTGCATTAAATGCTCGTTATCTCTGCACAATACTTTTATTAGTATAGACCAGTTTCCTGTAGTGTAATGACATTCTAGAATCTCAGGTATTTTTTCGAGCGCCTTTACGGCCACAGGGTTACTCATTGCTTTATCTAAATAGATGCCGACATAAGCCATTGTAGAAAACCCTAATACTTTAGGGTTAATTACAAATTTAGAACCTGCGATTAGCCCAGAGTTTTCTAACTTTCGAAGCCTTTGGTGAATAGCGGCGCCAGAAATACCAATATTTCTAGCAATTTCTAAAACAGGTTTGCGGGCATCAGACATCAAATAGCGTAATATTTTTTTGTCAATTCCGTCTATTTTTACATTTTCTTTAGCTGATTTCATCTGTTGCTCTTTCAATTTAATATGAAATATAGCAAATTAGTTTCAATTATTAACTAGCCACAGTATTTGGATTGTATCCTAAGTAGGTAACTTCTTCCTCATTAAAAATAATTCCGTAAGCTTCTAGTTCTTTCAAAATAGGAGTATAGACCTCTTCAAGCAAAGGAATTTGAATGCCCGGTCTTGTAATTTTTTTGTTTAAAATAAGGAGGGTAGCAATAGCAACAGGTAAACCAACTGTTTTAGCCATAGCCGTATGGGTTCTGTTTTCTCCGATAACCACCATACTAGCATCTATTTGCTTTTTAGCGCCATTTACTTCATAGCCAAATTTATGATACATGACAATCATATCCTTGTCTTCATCGGCAAGCGTCCAGCTGTCTTCTAATATTTTCTGTAATATTTGAGCAGGGGTTGCATTTTCAAGCTCAATTTTTTTATCGCTGCTAAATAAATTAAGTTCTTGAAGTTTATCCCACATGATATCATCTTGATCTATTTTTAGATAGTACCTAAGTTTCAATTCAACAGAATCTGTAGGGGAGTAGGGTAAAAACAAATTGACAAATTCTCTATTGGTCATTCCTTCAGAGTTTTCAATAGTATAGCTATCATCGGTCATTCCTAATTGTACAAACATATTCCAGGCTTTAGAAAATCCTACGCGCCTCATAGTACCTCTGTAAAGGGTTAAGATATCTGTGAGTCCATATGCTTCTCTATATTTTAAAGAATCTCTATTGGCATAGACTTCAAATTTGCCATAGCCTTTAATGTCTACAAATTCTGTTCTTCTAAATAGTTTGTGGTAAGGAATGTATTTATAGGTGCCCTCTTGTATGAATTGAGCGGTACCACCTTGACCGGCGACAACTACATTTCTAGGATTCCATGTAAATTTATAATTCCATAAGTTGTTATCACTTTCTGGAGCTACTAAACCTCCTGTAAAAGATTCAAACAATAACATTTTACCGCCGTTCTTCTTAATTTGGTTGATAATCTGCATGGCACTCATATGGTCAATACCCGGATCAAGGCCAACTTCATTCATAAAAACGAGTCCTTTTTCCTTAGCCTCCTTATCTAAGGTTTTAATTTCTTCGCTTACATAAGAAGCAGTGACAAGGTGTTTGCTAAAGTGAATGCAATCTTTGGCTATATTAATGTGCATATGGGCAGGGAGCATAGACACTACGATGTCTACTTCTTGTATTGCTTTTTGGCGTTCAGGAGTATTAAAAATATCCAATTTTACGACATCAAAATTAGAGTGATTCTTGAACTTAGCTGGAATAGCCTCTGGATTTAGATCTGCTATGACAATCTGTAATTGTTCTTCAATAGCTTTTTCTAAAAAGTAATCTAATAGGTAGGATGTGGACTTGCCAGCACCAATAATTAGAATTTTTCGCAGCATAGTTTTGTATCTTTATAGTGACAATCAAAAAATCACTTTTGTTATATATGTAAAAATAACAATCATTTTAGTTATGAACAAAACAATTTTTAGTACAGGAATTTTATTTGGAACCCTTGCAGTGGTTCTGGGAGCTTTTGGCGCGCACGGATTAAAAGAGGTATTAAGCGTGGAGGCTTTAGCATCTTATACTACTGGGGTTACCTATCAAATGTATCATGCATTAGTGCTTTTAATTCTTTCAGGGGTTACCAAAATTCAAGAAAAAAATAAAAAACTTATTTATGGGGTATTTACGGCAGGAGTGTTGTTATTTTCTTTTTCTATTTATTTGTTGGCAACAAACAGCTTAACTTCTTTCGATTTTAAGGCTATTGCATTCGTTACGCCGGTGGGTGGACTCCTATTAATTGTAGGTTGGATTTTACTCGGATTTCGTTATTATAAAGAAAAATATTAGATATTAACGAAAAAACTACCCTATGAATTATAATTTCAATAATTTTACCCCATTAAAACTAATAAATCTTCTTTAATATGGATAAGATTGCGAAAACGATTTCGTTGATTAAGTATGGTATTACAAGTGAAAATGTGCATTATCAATTATCACCAGATGATTTGCATAAGTTAACCCTAGAGAAAGGTATGGGGAAAGAGGCATCTTCAGGTGCTCTTGCAGTAAATACAGGTGAGTTTACTGGTAGGTCTCCCATGGATAGATTTATAGTAAAAGATGAGATTACAGATGAAAAAGTTTGGTGGGGGAATGTCAATATTCCATTTGAGCCTGCCGCTTTTGACGCTTTGTATGATAAAGTCATCAATTATTTAAATGAAAAAGAAATATATGTACGCGATAGCTATGCGTGTGCAGATGAAGATTACAAATTAAATATTAGGGTTATTAATGAGTACCCTTGGTCTAACATGTTCGCTAGTAATATGTTTTTAAGACCTACCGAAAAAGAATTGGTGAATTTTGATCCAGAATGGACGGTGGTTAATGCTCCTGGTTTTATGGCAGATGCTGAGGTAGATGGTACGCGTCAACATAATTTTGCTATTTTAAATTTCACAAGAAAAATTGCCTTAATAGGTGGTACAGGGTATACAGGAGAAATTAAAAAAGGAATTTTTTCAGCGCTTAACTTTATCCTACCGGTGTATAAGAATACTTTGCCTATGCATTGCTCTTCAAATGTAGGTAAAGATGGTGATACGGCTATTTTCTTTGGCCTTTCGGGAACAGGAAAAACAACACTATCTGCAGATCCAAATAGAAAACTAATTGGAGATGATGAGCATGGTTGGACAAAAGAGAATACCATTTTTAATTTTGAAGGGGGTTGTTATGCAAAAGTGATCAACCTATCTGCAGAAAACGAGCCTGAAATATTTGGAGCTATTAAAAAAGGGGCGCTACTTGAGAATGTAGCTATGAATGCTGAAGGTGTGGTAGATTTTGAGGATATCTCTATTACGCAAAATACAAGAGTAAGTTACCCTATTGATCATATTGAAAACATTCAAGTACCTTCTATAGGGAAAAATCCTAAAAATATATTCTTTTTAACGGCAGATGCTTTTGGGGTGTTGCCTCCAATTTCTAAATTAACGCCTAGCCAAGCAGCGTACCATTTTATCTCTGGATATACTGCAAAAGTGGCAGGAACTGAAGCCGGAGTGGTAGAACCTACACCAAATTTCTCAGCTTGTTTTGGAGCGCCATTCATGCCTTTACATCCTACGGAGTATGCAGAAATGCTAAGTAAGAAAATGAAAGATGCCGGTGTTAATGTTTGGTTGGTAAATACAGGATGGACAGGTGGTCCTTACGGTATTGGTACGCGCATGAAGCTTAAATATACACGTGCCATGATTACGGCGGCGTTAAATGGTGACTTAGGATTGTATTCTTATGACAAGTATCATATTCACTCTGTATTTGGTGTTGCGCAACCTAGAGAGTGTCCTGGGGTGCCTACAGAGGTGTTAAGTCCTAGAACAACCTGGGATGATGATCAGAAGTATTATACCACAGCATTTAAGTTGGCTAATGCTTTCCGTGAGAACTTTAAAAAGTTTGAATCTTATGCAAATGAAGAAATAAGACGTGGCGGACCGCAGCGTTACGGATTCTAAATATAAATAAATAAAAAAGCCTCTGAAAAGAGGCTTTTTTTATGCTTGTAAATAAAAGTAAAGAATTACTTTTTATTTAAACTTGTAATATATTTCTGCAATGCCATGGTCATAGAAGGCGTTTCAGGTGTTGGTGCTTTAATGTCTATTCTAAGACCAGCATCTGTTGCTGCATTTACGGTAGAATTTCCGAAAACAGCAATTCTAGTATCATTCTGCTCAAAGTCAGGGAAATTCTTCAATAAAGACTCAATTCCGGAAGGACTAAAGAATACTAAGATATCATAATACACATCTTTTAAATCAGAAAGATCACTAACTACCGTTTTGTAGAAAATACCTCTAGTCCAAGTTAAGCCTAAAGCATCCAATGTTTCAGGGACAATTGGTTTTAGAGAATCTGAAGAAGGTAGTAAGAATTTTTCGTCTTTATACTTTTTGAAAAGAGTAGAAAGATCTTGAAAATTCATTTTACCTACATAGATTTTACGCTTTCTGTAGACTACGTATTTTTGTAAGTAATAGGCAACAGCTTCTGACTGACAGAAATATTTCATAGAGTCAGGCACTTTAAAACGCATTTCTTCTGCAATTCTAAAAAAGTGATCTACCGCATTTCTACTAGTTAAAATAATAGCAGTAAAATTGTTAAGATCAATTTTTTGTTGTCTTACAGTTTTAGCATCTACGCCTTCAACATGTATAAAGGGTCTAAAATCTACCTTTACTTTTTCCTTGTCAATAAGTCGGGAATATGGAGAGTTTTCCATCTTCGGTTCTGGTTGCGATACCAAAATCGTTTTTACTTTCATAAGCATCAGTCTTTAAAGTAATCTCCTAAAAGCACTAAGGGTGCTATTTCGAGTGCGCAAAGGTACAAAATAAAATAGAAAAAATTATTGGTAATTAATTTTTGATGATTTCGTATGGCAGTAACCCATCCCAGAATATTTATTGCGGCAATTAATAGTGCGGTTATATAGATTACAATTTTTGAATCTTTTAAAATATATGCAAGAAGAATATTCGCTACAAACATGATTAAACTACTGTAGTTAAAGTAGGATATTTTTTTAAATAAAAATTCACTAATAGCTCCTTGCATGTTAAAAACAAAGGCGTTGCACAGGTGTAAGATCAATTTAGAAAAAAAGAAGGCTATTAAAATTCCAAGGGTAATGATGTAAGTAAAAGGAGTGTTAATATGTTGCGATAATTCAAAAATTGAATCTATAAAATATAGAAATAAGGTGAAATTTAAGAGCTGAAATATGGAGAGAAAAATAGTGAACCAATGCGATAATTTATCCTTCTTATTGTATAAAAATATGTATTTATTGTTGAAAGGCAGGATGATAAAGTTCGTAAACCTGCCGTAATAAATCTTTTTTGCTAAAACTAATGTCGTAATACTGCAACATAAAATCAGCGTAATCCAGTCAATATTTTCTATACTTCTTAGTAAGACTTCTTTCATTTAGTTTACTAATTTTATATTATCACCATTCATTCCTGGTTGAAGTCCGTTTTCGCTGATAGCAACTTTAAAATACCCCGGGTTTTCCATTTTAAAGGCAGGTAGGGTAAAGCTGTAAAACAAAGTGTCTTTTGCTTTGAGTACCGTAAGGTCAGGATTTTTTGGAATTGGGGTAATTCCAATAATTTCTTCTGGGCGTTTATATTGGGTGTGATAGACAACGCTATATTTTAGTTTGTTTATCGCAATGTCAAAATCATAGGGATTATAAATCTTAAGATCAATGGGACTATCATTTTTTAAAGATATCTCACTTTCATTAAGAATGGCACGCAATTTTCTAAAAGATTCAAAATTATCCATATAAACTCCAAATCCTTTCTTCTGCTTAGGTAGGTCAACAGCAATATCACCTTTACTTAAATATTGAGAAACGTATAGAATTCTTTTGTGTTGCACTTTTGATTCGGTATCATCAATAGAGTATTGGTTTCTACGATACATAACATTGTTAAGAGAGAACGAGGTGTTTCCTGAATAGAACGCATACATAGGAGCGTTTCTGTAGGAGTTTTCAAAAACTACTGGAGTATCACCAACGCGATCACTAATAGAAGCAGCCCATTCTTTATTGCCATGAGATTCATAGTGTAAAGGAGAAATTTCTTCGAAAACCAATATAAAGCGTACAAAAACGAGCAGTACAATATTTACCAATCCCATTCTGTAAATCCATTTCTTAGCATTTTCATTTTCTAACATATAGTTAAAAGCAATGATGGCCAGGGATATGGAAATCACAATAATCCATTGTGTTTGTATTCTACGATTAAAACTAGAAATAAAGAAAAAGAGGATGGTACCATAGGTTAGGAATAAAAGTGCTCTATTAAAAGCATCTGTTCCTTTGGTTTTCCATAAGGCTTTATATACCCAGAAAAAGGTGAAACCAAACAAGGCTAATAGATTTAAAAAGAAACCAACCGTATAATCATTAAACTCATAAGCTCTATTAGGGCGCTCAAATAGATGATACTTTATAGAGACAAAATCATTCTCATAAAGCCATAAAAAGTGAGGTGAATAACCTAGTAATGCTACAAATACAGCTAGCCAGGCATATTTATTTAAAACTAATTTAATATTAGAGAGCAGTATAAATATAATGACAAGAACAGCGTGGTACTTACTATACATCAAAGCGCTCATCACCAGCCCTAGGATAATAGCCAATATTACAGAAGGGGCGGTAATAAACTTTTTATAGACATATAAAAAAACAGCAGTAAAAAATAAAAGAGGTGTATCTGGAAGCGTAAAAAAACCATACGCGTTTAAGAGGGTCATGGAAAATGTGAGCACAAAAAAGTGTAACACATAATCTTTCTTTTTAGGATGGTCTATAACGAGCCAAATAAAGATGAGAGTACCTATAGAGAGTAGGCAACTCATAAACCGAACTCCCAACTCGCCCTCAAAGAAAAAGCTACTTAGTTTCACTAAAAATGCGACCATTGGGGGGTGATCAAAATAACCCCAAGCCATATTTTGAGCATAGTGCCAATAATAGGCCTCGTCAAAGATTAAATCGGTAAAATAACTTTGTATTAGATTAATGACAAAAATAATCCCAAGGAGGTAAATAAATAATTTCGGCAGTTTCTGCATTTTTTAACAAGCTTATTTCGGCAAAATTACAAATTATAAGACACAGGCTTTTAATTAATTGTTTAAATGGACTTTTTTGACAAAAAAATCATAAATAATATGAGCACATTTCGTTACCACTATAAAAAAACTATTTTTGCAAGAATAGATTTTTTTTATGATAGATAGGCTTGTTATTATTCCAACTTTTAATGAAATTGAAAACATAGAGGCTATTATTAAAGCTGTTTTTAATTTAAAGAAAGAGTTTCATGTGTTAATCGTGGATGATAACTCACCAGATGGAACGGCTGATAAAGTTAGAGAACTACAAAAAACGTTTCCTGAAAAATTATTTTTAGAAGTACGAAAAGAAAAAGCCGGTTTAGGTACCGCTTACATTCATGGCTTCAAATGGGCAATAGAAAGAAAATATGATTTCATTTTTGAAATGGATGCAGATTTTTCGCATACCCCATCAGATCTTATTCGCCTGCATCAGGCCTGTGTAGATGGGGCAGATTTAGCTATAGGGTCTAGATATATAAAAGGGGTCAATGTAGTGAATTGGCCTTTACATCGTGTGTTGTTGTCTTATGGAGCATCGTTTTATGTAAAAATTATTACGCGGATGATGGTTCATGATCCTACCGCAGGATTTATTTGTTATAAACGAAAAGTTTTAGAAACTATAGATTTGTCTGCAGTACATTTTGTGGGCTATGCGTTTCAAATTGAAATGAAATTTAGAGCGCATTTAAATAAGTTTAAAATAGTAGAAGTACCCATTGTCTTTACAGATCGTGTATTAGGGAAATCAAAAATGAATTCGTCTATTTTTCGAGAAGCTATTTTTGGAGTAGTTAAAATGAAATGGATGAGTTTTTTTAGAAAAAATAAATTTAAAGCATGAGCAAGTTTTTAATAAAGAATGCTACAATCGTCAATGAAAATAAACTGCAAGTAGCAGATGTTCTTATTCAAGACGATATTATTCAAAAAATAGATGCTACTATTTCTGACGCTACAGCGACTGTTATTGATGCTTCGGGGAAATATCTTTTACCTGGGGTAATTGATGATCAGGTGCATTTTAGAGAACCAGGCTTAACGCACAAGGGCAATATTGCTAGTGAGAGTAGAGCGGCAGTTGTTGGTGGGATTACTACTTTTATGGAGCAGCCTAATACAAACCCGCAAACCACGACCATAGAGAAATTGGAAGATAAGTTTGCTTTAGGAGCAGCAAGCGCTTATGCAAATTATTCTTTCTTATTTGGGGGGACTAATGATAATTTAGAAGAGCTTAAAAAGCTTGATAAAAATGCATGTTCTGGCGTAAAACTATTTTTAGGTTCTTCTACGGGAAATATGCTGGTAGATAATGAGGAGGTTATCGAAAAGATATTCAGAAACACCGAAATGGTGATCTCGGCTCATTGTGAAGATGAGACCACGATAAAAAATAATTTAGCCAAGTACAAGGAACAATATGGGGATGATATCCCAATGGAGTATCACCCAATTATACGTAGTGCAGAAGCGTGCTATTTATCTTCATCAAAGGCCATTGCTTTGGCGAAACAAACAGGAGCAAGGTTCCATGTGTTCCATTTGTCTACAGGAATAGAAACAGCCTTGTTCAGAAATGATATTCCTTTAAAAGACAAGAAAATTACGGCAGAGGTTTGTCTGCATCATTTGTGGTTTTCGGAGGAAGATTATAAAACTAAAGGGTCTTTAATTAAATGGAATCCGGCAGTAAAAACTGCAGAAGATAGATCGCAATTATGGGATGCTTTTTTAGATGATAGAATTGATGTTCTGGCAACAGATCACGCACCACATACTTTAGAAGAAAAAGATAATGTATATACCAAGGCACCCTCTGGAGGGCCATTAGTACAACATGCTTTGCCTGCAATGTTAGAGAAATACCATGAAGGTAAAATAAGTTTAGAAAAGATTGTGGAGAAGATGTGCCACAATCCTGCTATCTTATTTGAAATAGATAGGAGAGGGTATGTGCGTGAGGGGTATTATGCAGATTTAGTTTTGGTAGATTTAAATAATTCTTGGACCGTATCCAAAGAAAATATCGTGTACAAATGTGGTTGGTCTCCTTTTGAAGGAACTGCTTTTCAATCGAAAATATCACATACTTTTGTAAACGGACATTTGGCGTATGAAAACGGAGTTGTTTCCGAGAAGCGAAATGCCAAACGCCTTACCTTCAATAGATAATTTATGTATAGAATCCTTTTTTTATGTGTTTTGGCTTTGATGGTTTCTTGTAAGGAGGAATTAATCAATCCGCCAGAAAACCTTATTGCGAAAGACAAGATGTCTGCAATTTTGTATGATTTGGCATTGGTCACTGCGGCAAAGAATACCAGTGTAGATGTGCTGAAAGAGAACAAAATAGAGGCCATGAAATATATCTATACTAAGCATGATATAGATAGTTTGCAATTTGTGCAGAGCGATGTGTATTATGCCTCTTATCCTGTTGTATATGGTGAGATCTATAAAAGTGTGGAAGACAAGTTAAAAGCGGATATAAAGCTTATAGATGATGCTAAAAAAGAGCAACGAACCTTGGATAGTATTGAGCGTGTGCGTAAGCCTAAAAAACTTGATAGTATAAAAGCGGACAAACCTATTAAGCAAAAAACGAATTAAAAAGTTTCCTTTTTAAATTGTTCTGTACAAAAATCTAATACCTTAGCTATAGGTTCAAAGGTATAGCTAAAAGCAGTTTTGATCTTTTGGTTGTCATATTGTTTTTGCTCTTGGAGTGATTTTGCACTGTTCTTGGTCAATTTTCGTTCTTTGTTAGAGAAGAAGCTTGCAAGCCAATCTAGTCGCCATAAAAGACTTAAGTGCCAGTTTTTTAATTCTTTATGGGGAGGTTTAACTCCTAGGCTATTGGAGATTTGGTGTAACACTTCTCGGTAGGTTTTATTTTCAGCTATGGCGATAAATCGTTCTTTGTGTAGTTCAGAATTCATACCTAATACTAATAACTTCACAACATCTATTACACTGATAAACCCTGTTCCGCTGGGAGGATAATAGGCATAATTTTTAGCAGCTGTTTGAAATATTGCGCCACTACCAGAATGCCAATAACCAGGGCCTAAAGTAATTCCAGGATTTAATATAAGAGCAGTTAAGCCTTCTTGAGAGCCGCGCCAAACTTCCATTTCTGCATCATACTTAGTAAGAGCATACACATTGGCATCTTTGGCATTCCAATCAGAAGATTCATTGGCAATAGTAGAATTAATTTCTTGCCCAATAGTGGCAATAGAACTTACATACACAAGTTTTTTAATATTACTAGCAATGCTTATGTTTACAATATTTGCTGTGCCTTCACAGTTTGTTTTGTAGAGCCGATCATAATCTTTAGGGTCAAAAGAAATTAAAGCAGCACAATGGTATACATGTGTAACTGTATCAAAAGCTATTTCTAAGGCAGGCAGATCATTAATGTCCGCAAGTACCCATGCAATTTTTTGAAACTGTTCTTTAAAATTTTTAGTGTAGTAAGAGAATATCTTTTCTACCTGTTTTAAGTCGCTTCCTTCTCTATGGATGGCGCGTATACTCGCATTTGTTTTTGTTAATTCAAACAAAAGGTGTGACCCAACTAAACCTGTACCGCCTGTGACTAAAATCATGGTTTAAAAATACGGAATTGTAAGTTATTTATTCAAGTTTAAACACCGCTAAAACACTACATTCTTTTATATTTGCAGCTACATTAAAAAATAGCACACGAATGAAAACCAATTTTGTAGCAGAATTAAAATGGAGAGGCATGTTACATGATGCCATGCCAGGAACAGAAGAGCATTTAATGAATGAAATGCAATCGGCTTATGTTGGTATAGATCCTACAGCAGATTCGTTACATATAGGACATTTAGTGGGAGTAATGATGTTGCGCCATTTTCAATTAGCAGGCCATAAACCGTATGCGCTTATTGGTGGTGCTACGGGGATGATTGGAGATCCTTCGGGAAAATCTGCAGAACGTAACCTTTTAGACGAAAAAACCTTACGTCACAATCAAGACGCTTTGAAAGGGCAGCTTTCTCGTTTTTTAGATTTTAGTAGCGATGCGGAGAATGCAGCTATTTTAGTCAATAATTACGATTGGATGAAAGATTTTTCATTCCTAGAATTTATCCGTGATGTGGGAAAACATATTACCGTAAATTATATGATGGCAAAAGATTCTGTAAAAAAACGTCTTTCTTCGGAAGCGAAAGAAGGAATGTCGTTTACAGAGTTTACCTACCAACTGGTTCAAGGGTATGACTTTTTACATCTTTTTAAAGAACACAATTGTACTTTGCAAATGGGAGGTAGTGATCAGTGGGGAAATATAACCACGGGAACAGAACTTATAAGGCGTATTGGTGGTGGAAAAGGCTATGCGCTTACCTGTCCGTTAATTACAAAAGCAGATGGTACTAAGTTTGGAAAAACAGAAGGCGGTAATGTTTGGTTAGATGCTGAACGTACGTCACCTTACAAATTTTACCAATACTGGTTGAATACCTCTGATGAGGATGCCGAGAAATATATAAAAATATTCACCTTTATCGCTAAAGAGGAAATAGAAGCTTTGGTAGCGGAGCATAAAGAAGCACCACATTTACGTGTGCTTCAAAAACGTTTAGCAGATGAGATTACTGTGATGGTACACTCGCAAGAAGATCTTGATAACGCTGTGGAGGCAAGTGGAATTCTTTTTGGGAAATCTACAGCCGCAAGTTTAAAGAAATTAAATGAAAAAACATTCTTAGACATTTTTGAAGGCGTTCCTCAAGCAGAGGTAACTATGTCCGATGTTGAAGAAGGTTTAGATATGATTGGGGCTTTAGCGGCGAAGACTAATTTTTTAGGATCTAATGGGGAGGCGAGAAGAGAACTGAAGCAAAACTCTATCTCTGTCAATAAAGAAAAGGTCAAGGAAGACTACGTAATTACAAAAGAAGATTTAATCAATGATAAATTTGTTCTTTTGCAAAGAGGGAAGAAAAATTACTTCGTGATACTCGTGAAATAAAAACGCAACCCTTAAAGAGAATTCACATCTAAAATAAAAGATCTTATGAGATTAGTAACTTTTGTTTTAGGTGTGTTTTTATTTTGTACCGCTTGTACGGATAATGATGATGATTTTACGCAGGATGAAAGCTTGTCTGGAGAATGGGTGTTAACAGACGTAATTTGCTTTTGTGGCTTTCCTGAAGATGTAGATTTTAGCGTGCATACCTTAAATTTTTCAGAAGAGGATCATAGTGTTATAATAGAAAATGATGAGACTACTTATTATTTTCATATCGCAGGAACCTACAGCTATACGAATATAGAGGGTATTATAAGTTTACAGGATACGGATCAGGAGTATACGTACGTCGTCGAGGATGATGTATTAACATTGACCTATATTGATGAACCTATGATAGCAGATGATGAGGTTACGTATAGATATGCAAGGAAATAAATTTATAACACCAATAAATTACAACCTCTAATATCTGAATGGTCAAAACGGCCTAATATCTCAAAGGTATTATTGTCATATTTTTTACCTAAATCTTGTGTCGCAATAAACGAACAAGAGTTTAAATTGGCTAAATCTATAACATTTACGCCACCAGTTTTTCCTGTACTTTGGTAGCTAAGTGCATCTTCCGGATCTCTTATGAGAACATCCATCCAGGCTGGGGCTTCAAAAATACCATCTCCTTTAGAATATGCTTGAGATAGTAGCTCCGTCATTCCGTATTCCGAATGAATTTTTTGCACGCCAAAGCCTTCTTTTAGTGTTTCATGTAGTTCCTCTCTGATCATTTCTTTTCGGCGACCTTTCATACCGCCAGTTTCCATAATAATTACATTTTTAAGGTTGAGTTTGTACTTCTCAACGATATCTAAAAGAGCAAAAGAAACTCCAATTAAAAGTATTTTAGTGTTTGACTCATCTAATTCCCTAAGCTTTTGTACTAGGAGCTCAATAGTATCTAAATAAAAACCACTTTCGGGATGCTTACTTCTTTTAATTAAATCATCGGCCATATAGATTAATGACGAACCTTGGCGCTCTAAGTAAGAAGGAAGTAGTGCTAAAATGCAATAGGTGTCTATAGCGCCATAAAAATGAGTAAAGGCCTTTAGGTAACTTTTCTCATAAAGCGCGACATCTGTAACGTAATGCGTGCTTGTTAAGGTGCCTGTGGTGCCGCTGCTTGTAAAAAGTATTTCGGGTTTTTCAGAACTTGAAACCACTTTTTTTGATTTAAAAAATTCAATAGGTAAAAAAGGAATTTCTGAAACGCTATTGATCTTTTCTGGTGTTTTTTTTAAATAGTCAGAAAACTCTTTGTAAACAAGGTTATGTCTGTATTGGTGGCGATAGACTTGTAAGGCTACAGCATCAAAATCTGCCTGTGATTGAATAGTAAAAATTGAAGAAACGTCCATAACCATATTATACGAGTACAAAAGTAAACATACTCATTGGTCTATAAAACAAAAACTCTTTTTCAATACTAGAAAAAGAGTTTTTGATGGTATTGGTTGGTTTGGTTTATTTTACAACTAGCTTCCTAGAGGACGTCTTGTTATTTTCTGTAACCTGAACAATGTATACGCCAGCGTCTAGTTTGGAAATGTTTAATTCTTTATAATGGCTATGTGCTTGTAATACAAGTTCGCCCAGTAAATCATATACCTGCACTGTCTTACTTAAGTTTTCTTTTGTTGTAATATATACAACATCATTAAAGGTAGGATTAGGGTATAATTTAAATCCTGCAATCTCATTGTTGTTCGTGCTCTTTATTATAGGCTCTTGCCCAGAAAGCGAGAACGTAAAAACCATAAGTAGGATTAGGTAAATTTTCGTCATGTGTGATTTGGTTGGGATAACTGATGTAAAAATAGGAAAAGAGTATAGGGAGCAATACTAAATGTTGTGAAACCCATATTATTGTAGGTAAACTGACTTTTTTAACCTTTAAAAAGCTTTGTTTATTGTAAATCAGGATTTTAAATAGAATAGTCGTGTAGGTTTTAGGACTGCGGTATGTAGGGTAATTATGTAATTGTACTAATGGACGAAGTGTGGAGCTTACTTAACAATAAGTTTTCTCGTAACCATTTTATCTTTTTCGTAGACCCGTATTACGTAGATGCCAGCGTCAATATCCGAAAGATTTAACTCGGTGCCAATAATAGTAGCTTCCATTACTTTATTCCCTAAGACGTCAAAAATTAAAACTTTTTTTGGAGCATTTAGAGCAGTATTGATGAAGATTTTTCCGCTAGTAACAGGGTTAGGATATAATTTAAAACCTTCAATATCTCCATTAGTAGGCGTGTCCTGGCTATAACCAAGAGATGCAATACAGAAAAGAATGATAAAGTAAAGTTTTTTCATATGTTACTAATAACAAATAGTATACCACGAAGATACTAAATTTAGTAGTACAGAAATGTAATGTTAAAATTAAATCAAAAATTTTCGATAAAAAGCATTAAATACGTACTATATATCTCTTGTAAGGATATTTCATCGAATTTTGTAGAATATAAGATATAAAAAAGCCTCACGATGGTGAGGCTTTTAAATGTTGTATTTTGTTTGGTAGTATTATTTAGTAACTACGAATGATGGGCTAGCCCAATCAAAAGCGGTTAGATCAGCTCCAACACCTACCTTAGCAGTTACTGTATTGTCAGCAGTTACTGTAATTCCGTCTTCTATAACTGTAATGGAGCCAGTAATGTCTCCGCCAATTTTGTCCTCTCCAACATTACCTTGCGCATATGCTTCCGTAATGGTAAGTGTACCATTACCATTATCATCAGCGGTATCGATTCTGTTTCCGAAAGATGCAGATCCATAAGTAGCAAAAAGTAAATTGTTTATAGTAGCTACGGTTCCTCTTCTAATTTCAGCACCCGCTTTAAGAGCTACACCAGGGTTTAAGTTTAAGATAGTCACATTGTTTAATGTAGGCATAGAAATAGGAGCTGCTGTTGCATCACTTCCGTTACTATCTCCTTCAATACCTCTTGGGTCTTCTGAAGCAATATCAAAATCATCATTACGAACCCCAAAAGCGTTGTTGATTGTACCTGTATAACCTTCTGTCCAATCAAACATATCATCACCAATATTAGAACAAAATACATTTGTTACATTAACAGTGCCTCCAAAAAACTCAATACCATCATCATTACCATTATTCACCACGATATTGTTTACAGTAGTTCCGCTACCAACACCAAAGAAAGAGATGCCATTAAATTCTGATTCTCCGTTAATTTTTGCACCAGTATACTCTGCAATTACATAACTTAATTCTCCAGAATTGTCATCATTGGTAGTGCCTCCGTAAAATAATCCTGCAACTTCAGACTGTACATCAGTCCCTTTATTTGAAGGAGCTTTTCCTGCTAAAACAATACCACCCCAATCACCAGCTTTTGGAGAAGCGGCATCAGAAGTAAATGTAATAGGGTTTGTTGCGGTCCCTTGTGCCATAAGTTTGGCGCCTCTTTCCACAGCTAGAAATACGTCAGTTCTCCCACTTTTTGCTTTAATAACGGTTCCAGGTTCTATAGTTAATGTAGCGCCTTCTTTTACAGTTAATGAACCTGTGATAGTATATTCAATTGAAGCCAATAATTTACTATCTTCAGTTATGTCTCCAACTAGTTCACTACCTGTGATTTCTCCGTTACTTTCTTCAGGTGGTGTTATTTCTCTATTATCATCATCAGAGGAACAAGACATTACAGTTGCAGCACATGCAGCGAAAATTAAAGTTTTTAAAGTTTTCATTTTAGTTTTTGTTTACGTTTTTTGTTTCACACAAATTAAAGACAACATCTTAACTATAGGATTACCTAAATATTAGTATTGTGTTAAGTAATATTTCCCAATGTTAAGCTTATGTTTATTGCTATTTAAATACAAATAGGCATAAAAAAACCTCCTTGTTATAGGAGGTTTTTTTTATTAGAAGTTTAACGATAATCCGGCAGATATACCAACGCCATTCTTGTAAGAATTCATTGTAATTTTTTCAGGAATATCTCTGTAGCGTTCAAAGCTAGGGTTTAAGATGTTTTTAGCATTTAATTTTAATCCAATAGTTTTATTAAACTTGTGGCTAAATACTAAATCTAGCATAGGAACTGCCTTTTCAATAATATTTTCTTGAAAGTTTGTACCTATACTATATACTTTGTCACTTTGATAGTTAAAAACTAGAGAAGCAATAGTTTCTTTTTCTTCAAAATCAAATTTATATGAGACATCTGCATTTATGGTAAAAGGTGATGCACCTTCTAATTCAGAACTACTACCAGTATAATTAAACGAAGTATTGTTCGTGTTGTATTCTAATTTAGTTTTCATAAAGGTAGCATTGGCGCCAACACTTATATTGTTTCTTTTAAAATCGTCAGATTCGCTATTAAAAAGATCTAATTTTGTTTCTACTTCTACTCCAAATACAGAGGCATCACCAGCGTTGTCAAAAGTAAAGTCTCTTTCTATGGAAGAGTTTCTTTCAAGTCTGTTAATTGAGTTTTGAATTAATTTTCCAAATACGCCAACAGCAAATAGTTCATTTGATTTAGGAAATATTTCAAATTTAACCTCTGCATTATAATTGTCTGATGGTAAAAGTCCAGGATTACCAGATTCTTGGTAATTGATACCTTCATAAGCAAAAGGAGCAATCTCTTTAAATTGAGGATAGGTATATGACAAACTACCAGAAGCTCTTAAGTTTATTTTTTCATTCAAAGCATACTTCAAATTCAAAGAAGGTAAAATATACTGCTTGTCTAAATCAATGCTGCTATTATTTGAAAAACCAGGAAAGCTTATGTTCGTGTTCCAAGTTACATTCATTTTAATATCTTCCGCTCTAACACCTACGTTAGCTGTGAATTTGTCTGTTAGATTATAAATAGCATCAATATAGGCTGCATGTACTTTTTTATCAGCATCATATAATTGTGGTAAATACGTTTCTGCATCGTTATTATTTCTACCTCTAGAGGTTTCAATACCAAAAACACCATTGGAAAGGTTTTCTTGGTTAAAAGTATTGTCAAGATTATCAAGATCAACAAATGCAGTTCTTGGAGCAGAAAAGTTATGGTCAAAGTAGATGCCATCAAATTTTCGATCTGTAATTCTTCCGTTATATCCTAGAGTTACTTTTCCTTTATTTTCAAAACGCTCTCCTAAATATTTTACAGCATTTACGTTTGCAGAGTAATCATTTTCAAACAAATTTCCGTAGAAACGGCTATTATCTCTTACCGCATTTTGTGAAATTCTAGTGGTGTTATCATCATTATCTATAATGAAGGTGTTTTTTCTTCGGTCTGGTTCGTCGTTATATATAGAACTGTATCCAAGAGATGCGTTAACGTCAATAGTTTCTCCAAACTTATGGTTAGATAAAAGTTGATTAACAAAAAGTCTATTTTGTACTTCAGTTTGTAATAGTAAGTTTACAAGTCTATTGTCATCTTCACCTCTACCTATATCTGTGGTTGTTCCCGTGAAATCTTCTATTTTTTGGTTGTTAGAATGAACAAATAAGTGATTAAAACTTAATTTGTGGTTGGCATTGATCTTATACACCAAATTTCCCATCAACATTTTAGAGGCATTGTAGTTGTATGTTTTAGTATCGAATTGTGATCCAGTATTTCCAACATCAATGACGTTTTCTGAAACACCATCTTGAAAGCTGTACTTATTATCAAAAGATCCTACTAAGAAGAAACTTATAGTACTTTCGTCAGATACTTGAAATTTCTTTCCGTAATTTATTGATAATCCTAAATTTGGACTTGCCGTATTTGTTTCAGGAGTAAAACCGTTAGAAAAGCTATATACTGTTAAGTCTCTAACGTTATGTTTTGTGTCTGTGTTTACGCCTACCCAATTAGCGCCATCAATATTTTTGAAGTCTTTAAAGGTGGTTTGTGAATTATAGCCTGAAGAGATTCCTACTTTAAATAGGGAAGAAGTAGTCATTTCTCTACTTACAATATCAATGTTAGCACCCGCTACATCAGAAGATAAGTTGGCGGAAAATGATTTAGAGATCCCTACGTTTTCAATAATATCAGTACCAAAAAGTGATAAATCTATGTTCTTGTCTCCTGGATCATTAGAAGGTAATGGCAGTCCGTTGAAAGTAGTGCTGTTATAACGATCACCTAAACCTCTAACGTAAATTTTACTAGAACCTTCTTTTTTATTTACGCCCGTTACTTTGGTGGTCGCATCTGCAGCATCAGAGACAGCTTTCTTAGCTAGTTCTTGTGCTCCAATAGCTGTTTTTATTTCTACAGCTCTTTTTTGATCTAATAATAAAGCTGCTTCAGAATCTTTTCTTGTAGTGGTAGTTACCACAACTTCGTCTAGAGACATTCCTTCACTAGCTGCCATCGGTACATTAATGGTTGTCACTTTTCCGGCCTCTATAGCTACGTTAGGAATTTCTATAGTTTCATATCCTAAATAACTAAACACAATACTATAGGTTCCAGGATCAACATTTGCTATTTCATACAAACCGTCAAAATCTGTAGTGGTACCTTTTGTTGTTCCTTTTATTAATACGTTGGCAAATGCCAGTGGTTCGTCGCTTGCTTCTTTGTCAATTACAGTACCCACGACACTTCCTTTGTCTTGAGCGTATGATAATGTAGATACTATTAAGAATAGCGATACTAATAAATACTTCATTTTATTTTTGTCTTTTTACGCGGCAAAGAACGCTCGGTAGGGTAAAAGTGATGTTACCTGTATGTTAAAGATTTATTTTTTAAGTGTTATCTTAATGTTATGATATTAAATCAATGTTAAGGGCTTTAGTCGTAATTGTATTATCTTTACTTTTGAGCGATTAACCAACTAAGAGACTTTAGTGGTAGAAGTTGCAAGTTATTGATATACAGTGATAAAAGTGTGATTTGTGCCGTGTAAAGTACCAGAATCTAATTCAAGTATCAAATGAAAAAAAAGGACATTAGAATATTATTGGTAGACGATGAGCCAGATATTCTTGAGATTTTAAGCTACAACCTAAGTGCAGAAGGCTACGATGTGTTTACTGCAAAAAACGGTGTGGAAGGAGTAGCTAAGGCAAAAAAGAAACAGCCACATTTGATTATATTAGATGTCATGATGCCAGAAATGGATGGTATTGAAGCTTGTGAAATCATAAGAAATACGCCAGGTTTAGAAGAAACCATTATTACCTTTTTAACGGCACGTAGTGAAGATTACTCGCAAGTAGCAGGTTTTGATGCTGGTGCAGATGATTATATTACCAAGCCTATAAAGCCAAAAGTCTTTGTGAGTAAAGTAAAGGCTTTATTAAGACGTTTAAAAGATGAAGAAGCTGCTGCTGAAGATATTGTAAAAGTAGGGAACATTGTCATAAACCGTGAAGAGTATAAGATTGTAAATGACGGTGAAGAACTAATTCTACCAAGAAAAGAGTTTGAGTTGTTATCATTACTAACATCTAAACCCAACAAAGTTTTTAAAAGAGAGGTAATCTTAGATAAAGTGTGGGGTAATGAAGTTGTTGTAGGCGGTAGAACTATTGACGTACATATTAGAAAGCTTCGTGAAAAAATAGGAGATGATCATTTTAAAACAGTAAAAGGCGTAGGGTATAAGTTTGTGTTATAATGGCGATATCCTTTAAAAAATCATACAAATTTGCATTTCGTTCAGCAACCTATATTACCGTAGCGCTGACATTATTTTTGGGCAGTTTCTTATGGCTTAAGAATGAATTAGATTGGTTGCTTCTAATTGTGTTTGTGCTTATTACGTTTAACATTTGTTTTTTTGTAATTCAACTCCGAGTAGAAAAGTTTATCTATAAACGAATCAAAAGAATTTACGACGATGTATCGTTGTTAGAGTCTTCTAGTTTGGCTTCTAGAACGGTAACCACCGATATGGGTACCCTTACTTCTGAAATTGAAAAATTTGCAAAAGACAAGAAAATAGAAATAGATACACTTAAAATCAGGGAAGAATACCGTCGTGATTTTATAGGAAATGTTTCCCATGAATTAAAAACGCCATTGTTTACAGTACAAGGCTATATTCTTACTTTATTAGATGGTGCTGCGGATGACAAAGCACTTCGAAAAAAATACCTGCAACGCGCAAGTAAAGGAGTAGACCGTTTAATTTACATTGTTAAAGACTTAGATTTAATTACGAAGTTAGAAGTAGGCGACCTTAATGTGGAGTTGTGTGAGTTTAATATCGTAGAATTAATCCAAAATGTGTTTGATCTTTTAGAAATGAAAGCGGCTAAAAAGAATATTTCACTCACCTTTGATATGAAATATAAGACGCCTATTTTGGTGAATGCAGATAAAGAGAAAATTCAACAAGTAGTTACAAACCTACTAGTGAACTCTATTAAATATGGTCACGAAAATGGTACTACAGAAGTAAGTGTAGAGAACCTTATTAAAAATAAGGTAATTGTTAGGGTGACGGATAATGGAGAAGGAATTTCAAAACAGAATATACCAAGACTTTTTGAGCGCTTTTATCGTGTTGATAAGAGTGGTAGTAGAGAAGAGGGCGGTTCTGGTTTAGGCTTGTCTATCGTGAAACATATTATAGAGGCGCATAATGAGCGTATTTACGTAGAGAGCGTACTAGGTGTAGGGTCTGAGTTCTCGTTTACTCTAGAGAAAGTAGCTCCCAAAGAAACGGCTGTAAAAGGCTAAAGATTCTTTTGTTTAGATATTCTCCACATTGCATCATTCTTAATGCTAAGATTTTAGTAGTTTTGCCGATTCAATTAATATTGCAAAAGTGGGGAGTAAAAACAAGTTAAGAAGGTTTAGAGAGAACGATACATTTGAAAACGTTCTTCAGCCTGATAGAGACGATGTTCAGAAGGGGTTGTGTGATTTAAAAGGAAAATGGAGTGCGTTTTTCAAGAATGATAATCCAATTGTTTTAGAGTTAGGTTGTGGTAAAGGTGAGTATACCATTGGTTTAGCAAAACAAAATAAAGATAAAAATTTTATAGGTGTTGATATTAAGGGAGCACGTTTTTGGCGTGGTGCTAAAACAGCAAAAGAAGAAGGCTTAGATAATGTAGCTTTCTTAAGAACCCAAATAGAGTTGATTGATTTACTTTTTGAAGAGAATGAAGTTTCTGAAATTTGGATTACATTCCCAGATCCGCAAATTAAGTACAAGCGCACAAAACACAGACTTACCAACAAACTGTTTTTAGATAAATACAATCATATTTTAAACAAAGATGGTGTTGTAAATTTAAAGACAGATAGCGAATTTATGCACGGTTATACCCTAGGGCTTTTACACGGTTTAGGCCTTGAAGTAATTTACGCCAATCATGATGTGTATAAGAATGAGGGAAGTCCTAAGGAAGTTTTAACCATACAAACCTTCTACGAAAATCAGTATCTTGAGAAAGGAAAACCTATTACTTTTACTCAATTTAAAGTCAATTAACCAATGACGCATTTGTTTATTTTATTTTTTGCGACCTTTTCGGCTGCCTTTATAGCTACCGTGCCACCTGGGTTGTTAAATATGAATGCGGCAAAAACAAGCGTTGAAAAAGGAAAATTAAACGGTATTATTTTTAGTCTTGGTGTTTCTACCATGATTATGATTCAGGCCTATATTGCCGTGCTTATTTCTAAGTATTTACACAATCATCCGGAGGTAGTTGCTGTTTTATTAAAAATAGCACTTGTCGTATTTGCTTTTTTGTGTGTGTATTTCTTTATCTTAGGAAAGAGAAATAAACCCAAAAAGCAGAAAACTATTAATGTTAGTAAAAAGAATAGCTTTTTCAAAGGCGTTCTTCTTGCTGCCATAAACTTACTTACAATTCCGTATTATAGCGGACTTAATGCCATGTGGAAAGCCTCTGGGTGGATTAAGTTTGAGCTTACCGATATTGTGATCTTTATACTGGCAGCGGGTACAGGAACCTTTGCTGTACTCTATTTTTATACCCTATATTTCTTTAAATTAGAAGCAAAGAACAATACCTTTTCAAGAAACTCTAATTATATTTTAAGCGGTTTAATGGGGCTTTTGTTTATAATTACATTGTTTAGAATATTTAACCAATAAAAATGGAAGAAGAATCTAAAAATTTCTTTCACAAAGTACATCAAGTGGCTAAGTTAATACCTTATGGCCGCGTAACTTTTTACGGGGCTATTGCAAAATATTTAGGTGCAGCAAGAAGTGCAAGAATGGTAGGTTGGGCCATGAATGCGTCTCATAATTTAGAAGATGTTCCGGCGCACAGGGTGGTCAATAAACAAGGGTTATTAACTGGGAAACACCATTTTGATGGCACCAATCTCATGCAGCAACTTTTAGAGAGTGAAGGCGTTGAGGTGGTAGAAAATCAGATTCAGAATCTGGACACGCTTTTTTGGGATCCTTTTCTAGAGTTAGATACAGAGCTGTAATCGTGCGTTTCGAATATAACCATTAGGATCGCGTACCAAATAGAAGAATCTTATCTAACAATGTTATATTTCAATTTCTAGTTTTCTTAATATACTTTCTAAACCGTATCTTTGTAGGATAAATTTCAATTTGTTACATCGGAATTTAATAGCGTAATTATCGGACTCTTTTTTGAGTTTTTTTGAAATGAATTCATGAAAATTACGTCATACAATTAAACAGCAGTAAAACACTCAGATGAAATTAGAAAAAAAAGATGTTCTTAAAGCTTTAGAACAAATTACAGTACCAGGAGAAGGTAAGAACATGGTAGAAAGCGGTGCTGTAAAAAATATTCAGATTTTTGGTGATGAGGTTGAAGTAGATATTACTATTGCAAACCCAAGTCTTCAAGCAAGAAAGAAAACCGAAGTAGAGATTTTAAAAATCATCCATAAAGAGGTTTACGAAAAAGCAAAAATAAAGATTAACGTTAAAGTTGAAGCTCCTGCTGCTGCAGATAAGCCTAAGACTAACGAAATAAAAGGGAAGCCACTTCCTGGAATAAAAAATATTATTGCCGTAGCATCAGGTAAAGGTGGTGTAGGGAAATCTACCGTAACTGCAAATTTAGCAGTAACCTTAGCAAAAATGGGCTTTAAAGTTGGCTTATTGGACGCGGATATTTATGGGCCATCAATGCCTATTATGTTTGATGTTGCTATGGAGAAACCTTTGGCGGTAACCATAGAAGGAAAATCTAAAATGAAACCGGTAGAGAGTTACGGCGTTAAGCTTCTTTCTATTGGCTTTTTTACCCAACCTAACCAAGCGGTAATTTGGAGAGGGCCAATGGCTTCTAAGGCATTAAATCAAATGATTTTTGATGCACACTGGGGAGAAATAGATTTTATGTTGATAGATTTACCTCCAGGAACTGGAGATATACATTTAAGTATTATGCAAGCCATGCCAGTAACCGGTGCTGTTGTAGTGAGTACTCCGCAAGAGGTAGCTTTAGCAGATGCTCGTAAAGGTGTTGCTATGTTTCAACAAGACTCTATTAACGTACCTGTATTAGGTATCGTTGAAAATATGGCGTATTTTACTCCAGAAGAGATGCCAGATAATAAATATTACATCTTTGGAAAAGAAGGTGCTAAGCATTTATCTGAAGACTTAAAAGTGCCTTTCTTAGGAGAGATTCCTTTGGTACAAAGTATACGTGAAGCGGGAGATGTAGGTAGGCCAGCAGCAATGCAAGTAGGTACGCCTATAGCAAATGCTTTTGAAGAAATTACTAAAAACGTGGTACAAGAAGTGGTAAATAGAAATGAAGAGTTACCACCTACAGAGGCAATTAAAATAACGACTATGGCGGGGTGCTCGCCAGTAAAAAAGAAATAATTATGACATCAGAAGAAGTAAAATTAAATGTAGAAAAAGCGCTAGAAGAAATTAGGCCTTTTTTACAAAGTGATGGAGGTGATATTTCATTAATTTCTATAGATAACGATACTTCTGTAAAAGTTAGATTAGAAGGTGCGTGTATTGGGTGCTCTGTAAATCAAATGACTTTAAAAAGTGGTGTTGAAATGACCATAAAAAAGTACGCCCCTCAAATTGAAGAGGTGATCAATGTTGCTTAATTAGTTTTATAAAAATATAAAGTACAATTCCCTTAGTCTTGAAAATGACTACGGGAATTTTTAATAGGATATAACCATGGCCGATATAAAAATAAAAATCACAGACCGAGAAGGAGTAACGCATGAGGTAGATGCGCCAACAGATATGAATATGAATGTTATGGAATTGGTTCGTGCATATGAATTAGCTCCAGAAGGTACTATTGGTGTGTGTGGTGGTATGGCAATGTGCGCTTCTTGTCAATGTTACGTTTTAAATGATGTAGCATTGCCTGAAAAGTCTGATGATGAGGATGCTATGTTAGCAGAAGCATTTTATGTAAAAGATAACAGCCGTTTAGGATGTCAAATACACCTTTCTGAAGATTTAGAAGGGCTAGAATTAGAATTGGCTCCTGAGAGTTAATCCCTAAATAAAAATTTTTAAAAGGCTAGTTTAAGATGATCTTATCGTTTTAAACTAGCCTTTTTTATACCCTTAAATCCTAGCTTGATAAGTAAATAAATTGTAGTAACGCCCTTCTTTAGCAATTAAGTCATCATGCGTTCCTTGCTCGGCAATTCGGCCATTTTCAATGACTAATATTTGATTTGCTTTTCTAATGGTGCTTAACCTGTGGGCAATTACAAAAGTGGTTCTTCCTTCGGTCAAACTAGCCAAACTTTTTTGAATTAGAGCTTCACTTTCTGTATCTAGATTAGAAGTAGCTTCATCTAAAATTAAAATTTTAGGATTAGCTAAAACAGCTCTTGCAATGGCGATTCTCTGGCGCTGACCTCCAGATAATTTTACACCACGTTCGCCTATTAAGGTGTCTAATCCTTTTTCGAATCGTTCTGTGAATTCATTTACATAGGCAGCTTCAACAGCAGCTTGCAATTCTTCCTCAGAAGCATTTGGTCTAGGGAATAAGATATTCTCGCGAATGGTGCCTTCAAACAAGAATTCGTCTTGTAAAACAACACCAAGATTCTGTCGGTAGCTATTTAAATTTACTTTAGAAACATCATGACCATCAATGGTAATTTTACCTGATGCCGGATTTAGAAAGGTAGCAGCTAAGCCTGCAATCGTAGATTTTCCAGAGCCAGAACTCCCCACTAAGGCAACAACATTTCCAGACTTCACTTCAAAATTTATATTATGCAATACATCTTTGTCTTCTTCATAAGCAAAAGATACATCATCAAATATAATATCTCCATCTATATTTTCTAAAACGATAGTTCTATGCTCTTCATCAGATTCTGGTGTCATATTCATTAACTCTTCTGTACGGTCTAGCCCAGCTAAAGCTTCGGTTAGTTGGCTCCCAACATTACTCATCTGTACAATCGGAGCTACCATCAACCCTAATAAAAAAGTAAAAGTTAAAAATTCACCAATCGTAAGTTGGTCCATCATAATTTTATAGCCGCCAATACCCATAATTCCAGTAGTGGCAATACCTAATAAGAAAGTGCTGGAACTAGTCATGAATGCGGTAGCTGTTAAACTCTTTTTTACATTTTGAAATAATTTGTCTACTCCTTCTTCAAAAACCTTGCTCTCTTGTTCTTCAGCATTGAACCCTTTAATGACGCGTACACCGCCTAAGGTTTCTGTTAATCTGCCTTTTACTTCGGCATTGATTTTTCCTCTATTTCTAAATATAGGTCTGATCACTTTAAAAGCTTTTAAGGCTATAATCGCAAATATGGCTAAGGGTACTAATGTAAATAAGGTCATAGAAACGCTAGTTTTTAATAATAAAATTAATGCAACTATAGCGGTTATAGATCCGCCTACCAATTGTACCAAACCTGTGCCTATTAGATTTCGTACCCCCTCAACATCAGACATAATTCTAGAAACCAATGCGCCAGATTTTGCATTGTCAAAAAAGCGAATGGGTAAGGAAAGTACCTTTTTTTGTACTTGAGCTCTTAATTCTGAGATTAAATATTGCGCCTGTACACTTAATATTTTTGTTAGAAGAAACGAGGTTACTGCTTGTACAAGTATAGCTAGCGCTACAACGCCAACTAATATTTTTAATAGGTGAATATCCTTATTAGGAATAATATCATCCATTAAATACTTAAGAGACATAGGGGCAACAAAACTTGCAGCTTTACTAATTACAATTAATAAAAGCCCTATAAATACAAGATTTCTTCTAGGCCAAATAATCGTTTTGAATGCGGTAAGAATGCTAACTTTTTTTTCTGCCATGCTTGAGAATTATGATAAATAAATGAAATGCAAAGTTACTTTAAATTGATTGGAATTAGGCCCAGAAGAAGCTGCTAGGTTTTTTTTAGTTGAAAATTAGTATTTGACCACCAAGTCCTTTATTTTCATTTCATCAACCTTAAACCTTTTCCAATGAAAAATTGTCTTTTGCTAATTTTTATAATGACTTTACTAAGTTGTTCTTCCGAATCAAAAAATAACGCTGTAGCAGATCAATATAAGGACTATGTTGCCCATATAGAAATTATTAGAGATGATTTTGGAGTGCCTCATATTTATGGGAAAACCGATGCCGATGCGGTATTCGGACTTTTGTACGCACAATGTGAAGATGATTTTAATAGGGTGGAACAAAATTATATCTGGGCTACAGGCAGGTTGGCAGAGGTAGAAGGTGAAGATGCTTTGTATAGCGATTTGCGGGCTAAACTATTCATGACAGAAGACGAGGCGAAAGCAAATTATGAGAATAGCCCAGTATGGTTAAAGAAGTTATGTGATGCATTTGCTGATGGTATTAATTATTACTTAGAAACACACCCAGAAGTAAAACCAAAATTGCTTACCCATTTTGAACCTTGGATGCCAATGTATTTTAGTGAAGGCTCTATTGGTGGCGATATTGAACGGATATCTAGTAATAAGATAAAGGCTTTTTATGAAAGCGGAATGGAATTACCAAAACTTAAGCAACTAGAACTACAAAAGGAAGAAGAAATGGCAGAACCACAAGGCTCTAATGGAATCGCCATTTCAGGTAAACTAACGCAATCCGGAAATCCGTTGTTGCTAATCAACCCACATACCTCATTTTTCTTTAGAGGTGAAGTGCATGTAGTAAGTGAAGAAGGCTTAAATGCCTATGGAGCGGTAACTTGGGGTCAGTTTTTTGTGTATCAGGGCTTCAATGAAAAAACTGGATGGATGCATACTTCCACGTATACAGATGTGATGGATGAGTTTAAAGAAACTATTTTGGAGGTTGACGATCAATTGGTGTATCAATACGGTGAAGAATTACGGCCAGTAACGGTTGGAGAAGTCATTCTAAAATATAAAGTAGGAGATAGTATTAAAGAAAAGAACATGCCAACCTATAGAACACACCACGGGCCGATTACGCATATGGTAGATGGCCAGTGGACGGCTTCTGCAATGATGTGGGAACCTGTAAAAGCTTTAGAGCAATCTTATATCCGTACAAAACAGACGGGTTATAAAGGGTTTAGGGAAATGATGGATATAAGAACCAATTCATCTAATAATACTGTCTATGCGGATGCGGAAGGTAATATTGCGTATTTCCACGGTAATTTTGTCCCGAAGCGCGATACCATATATGATTATACGCAACCTGTTGATGGGAGTAACCCTAAAACAGATTGGCAAGGTTTGCATACTGTTGATGAAAATATTTTGATTTTAAATCCTGAGAACGGATGGTTTCAGAATTGTAATTCCACTCCTTTTACAGCAGCCTTAGCATTTAGCCCTAAAAAGGAGGAGTATCCAAAATATATGTCTAGAGATCAAGAGAATTTCAGAGGGGTTCATGCCATTAATTTACTGACTGATAGAAGTGGGTATACCATAGATAGTTTAATACAATTAGCACACGATCCCTATTTACCAGCGTTTGAAAAATTAATTTCAGGCTTGATAGAGGCATATGATAAGGCAGATAAAACCAAAGAATTAGGAGCTCCAATAGAAGTACTTAGATCTTGGAATTTAAAAACGGCTAAAGAATCTGTAGCCATGACTTTAGCACATTATTATGGCACTATGTATGGCAAAATAGCAATAGCACCCAAGGGTTTTAGTGATATGGAGCGCTTAAATTATTTTGGTACAGATACACCATTTGAAGAGCGATTAAGGGTTTTTAAAGCAGTACTAGAAAAATTAGAGGAAGATTTTGGCACCTGGAATAAGCCTTGGGGAGAAGTAAACAGGTATCAACGCTTAAACGGAGACATTCGTCAGGCTTTTAACGATAGTTTGCCAAGTATTCCTATAGGGTTTGCTTCGGGTAGGTGGGGCGCATTGGCAGCCTATGGAGTAAGTTATACCAATGATACTAAAAAAATCTACGGGACTAGAGGCAATAGTTTTGTGGCTGTGGTAGAGTTTGGAGCTAGAGTAAAAGCAAAAAGTATGTTGGCTGGTGGACAAAGTGGAGATCCTAAATCACCTCATTTTGATGATCAAATAGCACGCTATGCTGCGATGCAATTTAAAGACGTCGCTTTTTATAGAGATGATGTGTTGAAAAAAGCAAAGGAAACCTATAAGCCGGGAGAGCGAAAGTAGCGGTACTATACAAAGCAGAGAAAGTGTAATGTGCCAGTAGTGAAATAAGAAAAGCCAAATGATATAAGAACATTAGTTTTGGTTGCTTGTATGGTATATGGTTTTGTAATATAGGATGAATTTGGAACCATAGAGTACATTCAATCCGTATCTGCGAAAAATTAAGTACTCTCAATGATCTTCTATTATATAAATAAAACCACACTAGGATATCTAGTAGATCGTGGTGCTTTTTTAGCCTTAGCTCTTTATGGATTGAGAAGTTTGTTCTTGAAGTTTTAAAAACAGTAGCAGTAAATATATATATGTATTGCCTGTAAGAGTTGGTGTTCATCGAAAATAAATACTAAATAAGTTTGGTTTACGTTCGCTTAAAAGCAACCAACCAACAACCTTTTAGTATGATTGTATTCGGACATAATAATTTTAAAATAAAAAGTTTTTCACCAAGAGAACTAGGTATTCCAGAAAACCCAGGAGATCAAAAAATAACCTTAGAAGTACGTCAGCGCTATTTTCATTTATTTTGGATTCCTTTCTTTCCTATAGGTAAAGCCTATGTTGTTAGAAAAGAAGGTGATAGTAATATGTACGAAATGCCGCTTGAATTGCAGCATGTGCTATCACAAAGAGATGATATAAAAACGCCTTGGTATTCATTTGCTCTTATCTTTTTGGCGCTATTTATTGGAGTGTCATTTTTCGGAAATGAAAAAATGAAAGATATCAAATGGGAAAATAGGTTCTATGCAGAGCAGGTAAATCAGAAAATGCATGTTAAATACCCAACGACTGGAGATTATTATAAATTTAAAGCCTTTGAATGCTCAGATACCAATAGCCGTCCTGCGGAAATTATTGTGAAAGTTACCGCTTATGACGAGGATAGCATTGAGTTTTCAAGTGCGTATATGAATATTTTAGATAGTAATCAATATTCCTATTCAATTCGGTCAGAAATAAATAAAAATCTTGATTACCGCTATAATTCTTTCGAACTGAAGAAAGAAGACATTATGAATTCATTTCATAAAGAATACAGAGACTATGGTGATGATGTCGTTTTAAAGGATATGAATTGGTGCTATGTATTTAAAGGAATGGATAGAGAAAAACTTGATGTAGCGCAGAATTAAAATTTCAGGTATTTACTGGATAATAAAAAAGGACTAAATCTTATAAGATTTAGTCCTTTTTTTATGACTGTGTTTTTTAGTAATTGAGAACCTTGAAGTGTTTTTTGCATGCCGCTAGTATAGCCTTTTTGATGTTAGATCTGTAATCTTCATTAATTTTCTGAGATGGACTTTCATTCATGAATCCGCCTTCGCGGTATTTAATTTGATCGCTGTTTGTTGCAGTAACATCAAACTTTAAAATAGGGTAATTCTTTTCAATGTCTATGGCAGTAACGGATGCAAAAAATAATCCAGAAGAGAAATTATCAGCATCATCTAATTTTGGATCCATGACACTATACCCTTCTATTACAAAGGCCAGGCTAATGTCTTTAAATTGCTCTAGTTCTTCTTCATTTAAGCTGGTACAGGTTATGTCTAATGGGGTGTTGGTGCAGGAATATAAATCATCTAAGACGTTATTGATGTTTTGCTTTGCAAATTCATTATTCTCTTTAGCAATGAAAACTGCAGATTTAGAAGGTTCGTTGCTTTTTTGTTTTGCTTTAAATTCAAAACTAGAATAGTTTACGCTTTTGCTTTTATCGGTGACAATATAGTTTGGAAAATTTATAAAATTAATTGCAGCGCTTCTGTAAAATAGGGTAGAATCAGTAGAGGCTTCTTTAAATGTATTCGTAGAATCTGCTAATTTATGAAGGCTGTTTATTTTGGCGATAATAGCAGCGCTATTTTCCTTGAAATACAAACCTTTGCTCTTGGAAAGTGTTTCTTTTTTTTCTTCGTATTCTTTTTGTGCCGTTAAATATTTCTTTTCATCCACTTCTGGGTTTTTATCGACACAAGAAAATAATAAACTACTTAACAATAGGGAGGCAAAGAGACTCTTCATTTGGCGGTTTTTATTGGTGGTTATAAAAGAAACGGCTCAAACTAGATATTATTTCAGGGACAAAAGGCTATTGTAACTATTTTGGAGAGAATTTCTTAATGTTTAATTGGGGTGATGCCTAAGAATCTGCATCTCCATAACAAACTCCTTTATTATAAGATAAGGTGCTTATGAAAGGTGAAAAAGAGAGTATAGCTAGAGTTTATAGTGATGGTGCTTTTTAAAGGAAATAATTTTAATAGTATTAATCCTTAGTAACAATAAAAGTGGCTACGCTGCCTGCTGATAAATTCCATTGGTTGGCATAGAGTAATTTACCTTCATCATCGTATACATTAATTTGTGCGGTATTTGGGCTCGATGAACCTTCGTTTAGCGCTTTAAATTCTATGCGATTAAATCCTTGCTTAAGATCTACATTAACACCCTTAAAGGCTCCCGTTAAAAATAATTTTGGATCAACAACTTCCCCGTTTACAGAGATACTTACTAAATCGCCATCTACATATTCATGATCACGACAAACAATACCTATAAATTTTCCATTGTTTTTGATATCCCCCAAATACATATTAGGAAAATGTTTACCCTGACTTTGACCAGAGTTTTCTCCAAATTTCGGATTCAATTTTAAATCCTTACCCGCCTGTACCAAATCTTTAGTTGGAAGCATAGAGATTTTTGGAGCTACAGAGTCCTTATTATTTTCCTCAGGAGACTTCAATAAATCAGGCATATTTAAAGATAAATTGGTCTTTTTCTCAGGAATCAATTTTAGATCAGTGGGGTTTTTACTTTCAATTTTTATAGGCTGTGCCTTGATAACTCCTTCTTGGGAGAACCCTGCTTGAAAAAGTAAACTACAACATGCAAAAAAGAATAACCACTTCATAAAACAAAAATAGATGTTAGCTAATAGTAAATTTAACAAATACCCTGCCAATGAATTTAAAATTGATGTTAAATTAGACCATCGGTACCTCTTAGTTGTCTTCTAACTCCGTAATTTTCTTTTCATAAAGCTTTTTACTCTCTACAACGGCAACATTTAGTTCTTGCATAATACCATCTACACGCCCTTCGATACTTTTCATTTGGTCATTAATATTATCAAAAGAATTTAATGCAGCGGCTACTTCTAATGCTTTAACGACTTCAACAGCATCTCCGTGCAATAAACGCAATTTCTCGATGGCTTTAGAAGTATTCGCAAGTGTACCGTTGTATTTTGTTCTAGCCCTATTGATAGCTTTTAACAAAGTTTTCTTGCTAGTTTCATCACTTAAACTATTGGTTTGAGTATCCATAGCGGTGAAAAGATTAGATGCTTTGGTTTTCAAATCTTCGTATTCTTTATTCAATTTCTCTACACGCTTGTTTACTTTTTCCCAATCCCCGTATACTTTGGCAAATTCTTTATCTTCATTTTTAGTCTCTTCTAAAGCGCTTTTTAAAGCGTTGAGAGATTCTAATCCAGAATTGACAATCTTATTTGCATTTTCTTTCTTGTTTTCAAAAGAGGATACCTGCGATTTGAATTTTTCTTTCAATCGTATTAAATCTTCCGGACTTTTATCTTTCCAACAAGACGTTAATGAGATACAGATAATGATAAGCGTAAGAGATTTTTTGAACATGGTTATGTTTTTAAATAGACTGCTAAATTAGTCAAAATCAGCCCCTATTTAAAACTTAAATGCATTTGTCTAAAAATCAAAGCCAAATTTAAACTGAACCATGTTGCCCTCAACAGAATTAAAATATCCCACATTTATAGTTAAAAAATTATAAGCACTTGCCCATACACCTAAACCTTGTGAGGTATGCCAAGCGTTAGAACTTTCATTGCTATTCCAAACTCTACCGTAATCAAAACCGCCGTAGGCACCAAGATTTATAGGAGCAACCGCCGTCATGTACTTTTTAATTCTAACTCTTAAATCTGTTGTTTCGTAGAAGTAAGTTTTACCAGTGAAACGTTCGTCTCTAAATCCTCTAAGTCCGTTATTACCGCCTATACTTGGCATGTTATAGAAAAAGTAGGTATCTCCGAAAGTGGTATGTACTTCTGCTTTTGTATTGAACACTAAATCCCCAGAGGAGATAAGTTTATGAGAAATACCAGCTTTAAATTTCAAGTACCCAAATTGATTATCATTTATTTGCAAGTTAGCTTTATACCCTGCATTTAGTCCAAACATGATAGATCTTGTAGGGAAATCTTTGGCATCATCATTATCATAATAAGCTTCTGTTTCTAGTCCTAAATATCTTTGATTGTCAAATAATTCTGGCGTAAAATTATTGGAATTAAAGAAGCGGTTGTTTTGCTCAATGACTTCAAAAGATTCATAAACACCCTTAATCTTTAGCGTGTGATATGCGATACCTGCATCAATTCTTGTCTTTTCTACTCTAGCTCTGTTAAAATCTCTACCTAAGTCATCATCTAAATTAGTAGTTTCATTTCCTACTCCAAAAAAGTTATTTGAAAACCGATCTGTGGAATGGTAGGCACTAATTTCTAGATTCCACTTAGGAAATATATTAGCAAATACGCCATAATAGCCTAATTCTATTGCTTTAAAACCAAAGTAGTAATTAGCAACAATGGTATGTTTTTGTCTAAAATCGCCACGATTAAAGCCTTTGTTTGTATATATGTTTGTGGCACCTAGATAAAGTCCGTCATCTGTTCTAAATCCCAGATTAGGAACTAGCATATTGGTGTTTTCTTCAAAATAGCGCCAATGGTACATATTCGTATCATAAATACGCGTCATTTGTTTCTTAGGGTTCTCACCTTCAAAAATGCTAGTTTCATGTTTCCAATCATATACTTTTAAATGCTTTTTATTTTTGATATTAAAGGTGTCATCACCATAGCCACCTATAAATCGTATAAAAATAGATTTGTTATCCTCTCCGGTAACTTCAAAAATATCATCATCACCCAAGCCATATATCCAGAGCTCTTTAGTGTCTTTTTGATTAAAGGTGCGCTCAAATATTATAGGATTTTCTTCATCAGAAAGTATTCTTTTAATAACAACCTTTGTTTCGCCGTTTGGTAACCTTGTAATTTCAAATTTATCATCTTTTTCAGTACCGTGTAATGAAACCATTTTGTCTAAGTACTTGCTGTAAGCTTTGGCATCTTGCTTTAGGGTCATTAGACGCAATTTTAGGTTGTCTCTAATTTCTATAGCAGTAGAATCTTTAACTTCTTCTGGCAAATTGTTAAATGCTGCATCAATTGTAGACGCTGTTAAGTTGTCTTGGATAAATTGGGCTTCTTCTTCCCATATCTCAGCATCATATTTAGTTAAAATGGCTCTATCTAAACTGTTTCCATTGTTGTTTAGCCATTTCACATCTTGAATATCAGCATCATAGGATTGCCACATGCGGCTCTGAGGGGCAAAAAGTTTTACGACCTTCAAAGCTTTGCCGTCAAATTTTGGAAATGCATTATCTCTATCTCTAGGAACAGGTTGAAACTCTTTGTTCCCATCGGTTGTTTCATATTCTACCCATCTCCATTGGTCTTGGTGGCGATCCCAATCGCCAATCAGCATATCAAAAATACGAGCCCTTATATAAGATTTTTGGTCTACCGTGTAGGATTCATCCTCTTTAATTTTTTCAAGCATATCTGTCGTGCTTTCAAAATCTTTAATTTTACCGGCCTCATCAATATCTCGTTTGTATCCTTTGTAATTTAATTGCTCATCGGAAGGTCTTTCCTCTATAAAGTAAAGTTCATCTCCAAACTCATTGTTTAAATCTCCTAAAGTTCTTTGTTTTGGAATGTAAAATAATTCTGGACTTGAGTGGTTTACTGAAATAGCTTTTGCTAAAGGATTAATCACCAATTGCATGTAGGGATGAGCCGTGGTAAAGAAATCTGAAATAGTTTCTTCGGTCAAGGTATTTTTGTAGTCTTCTTCATTATAAGCAACGCCTTTAATCTTAAATTTTAAATATTTTAAGGCATTTTTTCGTAAGGATCGCATATTATATTCTTTGCCATTACTATCTGCAAGCCTTAAGGAGAATGACTGATGTCCGCCACCCTCTTTTAGCACTTTTAATCCACCGTAAAGAGTATCTAAATGTGCAATTTTTGCGGTAACTGGCGTGGTAAAATAAGAGCGATACCGTTGTCCCCATAACAAAGTATAAAACGCTGATTTGTCTACAGCGTCCGGGTTTTTTAGAATAGTAGTTTTTATAGTTTTTGCATTGTTTTTTGGGAATACCAAGGAAGTAGTGTCCTTTTGTATTTTAGGTAATATTGCCAAGTTTTTTTCTTCGTCATCTTCAGTAATAAAGGTAACGTCAGACGAGCCATCATCATAGTATACGAGTCTGGCAAATCCACTTTTACCATACGTAAATTTACCCTCAAAATCTAGAGTGCCTCCAATGGTACTTAAGTTGTCTTCGCCTCGCTTTGTAGCAGATTTTTGACTCAATGAACCGCTAATTATTTGATGAATTCCTCCTCCTGTTAGGTATTGTAGACTCTCTTCGTGGCCAGAAACAACGGTTATCCTATCCGATGCTTTGGCTAATGAGCTAACCAGTATCCTTAAAAATTCATAAGGTCTTGCATTTAAACGATCTGATGAAAAAGCACCTAAATCTAGGACGGTATTTACTACGGTACCTACGATAGGAGCGGGAGTCATATGTGATTTAAGCGATTTTTTACCCGCAAACTCCCCATTGCTAAAAATAGGCTGATGCATGGCAATCACAATATTTTTGCCTTGTCCATCATTAATGTAACCCTCTAATTCTTCAGCAAAACGCATACGCGTATTGATATCGGTGCATTTTTTATTTATATTTTCTAATCTAGACCAATTGCCTGTAAACCATTTAGAGTCGATTAAAATTAAATCGAGTTCATCGTTAATAACTAATTGCTCAATAGGGCAAGCATTTCTGGGAAAGAATTTTAAAGCATCAGAATCTATTTCATCTAAATATTTTTCAACCTTTTCAACATCGCGCGTGTTGTAGCTTTTCCATTCATTAACACCAGGTATAAAAATAGTTTTGCCTTTAAAATTTTCAGTTAATGCAATTTGTTCTTCAACCAACTCTTGATCGGTATTCCAATTGTTTTTAGTGGCTGATATGTTATCGCCTGTAAAAAGAAGCGTAGAATTTTCATCGGCAGCACTCAACTGTTTTTTTAATAGTGTAGCGGCGGTTTTATTTTCAGTAATGGTGTAGTCGCCATAACCACCTGCAAGATAAAAGGTGTGTACTGGTTTTTTATCGGTGGTAACATTTACTTTATTGTCATTGCTTTCTTGCATTTTAAAGGTAGCACAACCATTTAAAAGCACTATAAAAATTACAAAAACCACTAATTGAGATGGATTTAAATAATAGGGGGTACTTTTTTTATTTGATACTGGCATAACTCGGCTGTTGGTTTTCTTTTATGTAATGTGTTTTACTAGAACTTAAATTAAACGTAGCATACCTTTTAATTTATTTCCGGTACGAAGATATAGGACAAAAATGTATTTTCTTTTCTCCCATTGCTTTTGAGCTAGTAATCGTTTTTATAAAGTTAACTCTTGAGGGTACTAATCGGTTTCTTCGCAACTTAGAATTTGAAAAAGAGATCCATGAGAAGCTGTTTATTATTTTTGACTTTATTTATTTCGGTAACCTACATGAGTTGTCAATATCAGGATGATACTGTGCCAAAAGCGGTAAAAGAGAATTTTAAAGCAAAATATCCAAAAGAGAATGATCCGGATTGGGTAACTGATAAAAATGATAATTTTGAGGCTAGTTTTAAAAAGAATGGCGTTCATTATAGAGCAGATTTTAGCCCTAATGGGGATTGGATAGAAACCGAAAACAATATAGACAAGAAAGACTTGCCAGAGGTTATTCAGGATATCATAGATTCAAAATACGAAGCCTATAAAATTGTAGAGATAGAGGAGGTAACTCATTATCAAAAAGGATTCTTCTATGATGTTGAAATAACTAAAGACGGTGAGAAACAAGATGTAGAGTTTCTAAAAAATGGTACAATAATTAATTAGGGATTAGTTTTTATAATCGCTTAATTTTTGAGGGCCTTCGAGCAAAACACGCACAACTCTTAAAGTGCCATCTTCGGTCGTAGAGATATGCCATTTTATTAAGGAAATACTTCCGTTTTCAATTTCTAAACCTGTTATACTACGGGGGTGAACACAACTACCATCATTAAAAAACGGAATGTCTTTTGGTTCTGGAAAGCGTGGTCTGTGGGTATGTCCTACAATAGTAATAAGTAGCTTGTTTTTTACAATCCAGCGTTTAATACGACGTTCAATTTTAATTAATTCCGTATAGTTTTTTGCGGGACTGGTAGGATCTGCAATACCCCAAACTTGTAAAGGCTTCCAAAGCACACGCACCAAAAATCTTCCACAACGCCAAAAGGTATAGTTCCACCAATCTGCTTGATGACCATGTGTTAAAAATACCTCCTGGTTGGTTGTTTTATGTTTTAAAACAATAGCTTCATTGTAAGTAATATCTTGAAAAAGTTCTTTTTCACAGCCTTCAATGGGTTCAAAATAGCTGTTTAAATTTTGCTTTACATAGGCATCACTCTTATACACCATATCATGATTACCCCATATCATATGCAATCTACCTCGAATGTGGAACTCTTTAAGTAATTTAAATACATTTTTATGGGCGTTAAAGATTGATTCAAAGTTTGAGTTCTCCCATAATTCATCTCCGTCACCTAATTCAAAATACTCGAAGCCTTCTTTGAAATAGTGCTGTAGCGCATGGAAATAGATATTTCTATTATTAGCAAAATCATCTGCAAAGCTATTGTCTCCGCGATGACAATCGCTAAACAAGATAAATTTTGAATCATCATCAAAAGGTACCGTTTTGGCTTTTTTATACGCTCGTGAAAGTCTGGTACTTGAAGACATAATTGTGTGTTTGTATAAAGTTCTAAAAAACTAAGGTATCTAAACAAATCTAAATACTAAAGTTGTGGATTTTCTTTTGTAATTTTACGGGCTCGATAACGACGAATGAAGATATGATAGATAAGTTGCAATCACCACTTAGTCAGATGATTAGTTTTAATAAGATATTAGAACAATATGACCTTATGGCTAAAAGTGACGATAGTTATCTTGCTAATAAAGCTAATTATATATTAGCCGCACAAGCACCATATCCAGAACTTCGTGATGGTTTTACAGATATTACTTTGCTTGATAAGCATAAGGATGTTATAAAGATTATTCTTCAAGACACTTTTTCTGAGGTACTTACCACTAATGAAATAAAGGCGGCATCATTGCCTTTTGATAATATAGTCTTTAATTCATCGCAACGTTTTAAGCAGATTCTTGAAGATGCTGGAGGTAAAGAGTTTTTGCCGCATATGCGTGATTTGCCAGAGCATCACCTCTATATCTTAACATGCACGGTGATATTGAGTGCCTACTACGGGCAAACCATAGATTTTAAAAGGCCTTTTTTTTACGATATTCCTGATAAAAATGGCGTAATGCGTCATTATCGTATTTTGTATAATGCCGATTTCATGGAAATTCTTCCGACGGAGTTATCAAAAGAATTAACTAGTGAAGATATTGATGAGCTTTTAGAGAACTTTGATAATCTTGCTTTATGGCAGGAAAAGATACCGCCGCAAAGCTTTATTGGTAAAGGTTTTGTGATTTCTTCTATGTTCGATGTAACTAATGAGCATGCCATCTCTGAAATAAAATCTAGCTTAATTGCTAATGATAAGAGAGGTAGTGAGAGCTTCATGTTTAATTTGCAAGAGACTTTTAAATCTTTCTTTAGTATTTCGGATATACGTGCTGGTTTTGTTACCTATAATCCAAAGAAAGATCAATTTGAAAAGGTATTTGGCGTTGGAATGGAGAGCTTTATACTTCAAGAAAAAGAAGTAGAGCCTTGCACAGAAGCGTTATGTCAATCTTCTTATAATAAGCTTTTAAATGAAAATGGGTATTTCACAATTTCGGATGTAGATAAATATTTTGATATTTCTGGGGGAATAATGCCTTACAAGAGTTTAAAAGAGCAAGGTATTAAGAGTGTAATTTTTGCGCCTATTGCTTCAAAAGGAAACTTATTGGGGGTATTAGAATTGGTTTCTACACAACGAAATGGGCTTAATAGTGTAAATGCTAATAAGCTAGAAGATATTATGCCATTTATTGTAACAGGTGTTTTACGTTCTATGTCTGAAGAAGAAAATAGGATAGATGCTATCATACAAAATGAATGTACTTCTGTACACTCTTCTGTCTATTGGAAATTTAAAGAAGAAGCTAGACGTTTTATTACCGACGGTTTAGAAGGTAGACAGCCTTCTTTTAAAGAAATTGTTTTTAAAGACGTTTACCCATTATATGGTCAAATAGACATTAAAGATTCTTCACTAGCAAGAAATACTGCTATTCAACGTGATATTATGATACAGCTATCAGATATCAATAAAGTGTTAAATGCGGCTTGGCAAAGCAATAAACTGCCTGTGTATGAGGAATTAATGTTTAGAATTGACAACTATATAGATGAAGTTAAGGAAGTACTAAATACAAATATTGAACAGGCCGTTTTTAATTTTGTTCAAAACGAAATTGCACCGGTTTTTGAGCATTTGAAAAATAAGGATTCCGAATTACACCAAATGATTACTTCGTACGAAGCAAGCATAGATATGGGAACAAAATCATATTACGATCACCGTAGAAATTACGATGAAAGTGTTATGATGATCAATAAAAAATTATCTTCTGTTATTGATAAAAAGCAGAAAGATGCTCAGGCTATGTTTCCGCATTATTTTGAGCGCTATAAGACTGACGGTGTAGAGCACAATATGTATATAGGAGCTTCTATTGTAGATGACCAAAAATTTGATTCACTTTACTTAAGCAACTTAAGGTTGTGGCAATTGCAGGTGATGTGCGAAATGGAAAATAAGCACTATAACTTAAAGCCAGAACTTTCTGTGCCTTTAGATGTTGCATCATTAATGCTAGTTTATAATACGTCTTTGGCAATCCGTTTTAGAATGGATGAAAAACGTTTTGATGTGGATGGTACCTACAACGCCCGATACGAGATTATTAAAAAGCGTATTGATAAATCTTACATAAAAGGGACAACTAAGCGTATAACGGAACCGGGTAAAATGGTTATAGTATATGCTCAGAAAAGTGATGAACTAGAATACCTACGTTATATAAAATTCTTAAAATCTAAAGGCTATTTTAGTGGTAAATTAGAAATAGTAGAGCTAGAAGGATTGCAAGGCGTGGCAGGCTTAAAGGCTATACGTGCAGATATCATGTATTCTGTAAAAGATGGCGTAGATGCACATCAAGACAAGATGTACACCTACGAAGATCTTATAGATGAGCTCAAAATATAAGCTAATTAAGTAACTTTAAATTTGAGTAGACTATCATAAATTTTAGTTTTTAATGTATAGCATAGTTTCATGTGCTCTATGTACGATACTCTATTTTTTTCATGATTATTTAAATAGTACGCATCACACTGCATGTTATCACATTCTTTCATTTTGGACATATTGCTTTCACAGCGATAGAGGATACCTAATTTTAGCGTGTTTCCTCGTTTTAACGTTTGGATCAATTGATTGATAGCGTTGTCTTTGAGTATTTTATGTTCAATCTCTGTAAAGTATTCTAATTCAGTATTGATAAACTCTAGCTGTTCTATCCAGTTTTCAATCTCTGCCTTATCTTTTCTCAAGAAAATTAAATGGTCTGACTCTGTAGGGTGAAATGTCCTCATTATTTTTTTATAATAAAACATTAATATCAATTTGACTATTTTTCTGCTCTACTCTAGAAACCGTTAATTGTTGTTCGCCAGTAGGAAATTCCCATAGAATGGTATCACCCTCTGCGTAACCAATGACAGCGGCTCCCATAGGAGTAAGAATAGAAACTTTATTGTTTTTTAGGTCGCTATCCTTTGGGGTAACTAATTGGAATTCTTTTGCCCATCCATTATTTGCTGTAATAGTTACCACAGAATTAAAGCGAATAACGTCTACCGGCATCTCCTCATGGTCACAAATCTTAGCAAAACTTAATTCTTCTGATAGTTTTTTTATTGACTTCTTAAACGTAATATCTCTATGGTAACCAGATAAGTGCAAGAACCGTTTTAGCATCACGTATTCTTTCTTCTCAATTGTTATAGTTCCGTATTTCATCTCAATGCATTTAAATTGTAAGTACCGCGCTATTAAGGGAAAATTCCTCGTTGCACGTACGCAAGTTCTAATCGTTCAATGGCAATTATAAAAGCTGCAGTTCTCATATCAACATCTTTCTTTCTTGATGTTTCAATCACCTTTCTAAACGATTCTTCAAGCTTTTTTTCTAGTTTTTCAAGAACTTCATTCAGTTGCCATATTTCGCCATTTCTGTTCTGCAACCATTCAAAATAGCTACTAATTACCCCGCCAGAATTGCATAGGATGTCAGGAATAATATCAGTACCCTTTTTTAATAATATTTTTTCAGCATTTACATCGGTAGGCCCATTAGCACCTTCAGCTATTAAGTATGCTTTTATAAGCGGTGCGTTTTCTTCTGTAATTTGATTGCCCAAAGCTGCAGGGATACAGATGTCACAATCAATACTAAAGAAATCTTTGCTAGCTATGGGTGTTGAATTTGTAAATCCAAGAATGCTCCCGTTGTTTGCTTTTGTATAATCAAAAAGTTGCTCTACGGCTATTCCGGTTTCATTACTAATACAGCCAAACTGATCTTGAACAGCGACTAATTTAGCGCCTTCTTTTTCAAGAAAATGGGCGGTCCAGTATCCTACATTCCCAAATCCTTGAACAATAAATCGTTTGTCTTTTAATGTTATTTTTTTGTCTAATGCCCAAAATTTTATATTCAAAAATACCCCGTACCCTGTGGCGCGATCTCTTCCTTCAGAACCACCAGCACCTAACGGTTTACCTGTTACCACATGCATATTTTTTGAGCGTTCTGCTGGTGACTTTGTAGACATATACGTATCAAGAATCCAAGCCATGGTTTGGGGGTTGGTATTTACATCTGGAGCAGGAATGTCTAATTCAGGTCCTATATTGTCTCCTAATGCATATGTAAACCGTCTTGTAATACGCTCCAATTCTGAGGTAGAGTACTTAGATGGGTCTAGTTGAATGCCTCCTTTAGCGCCACCATAAGGTAGGCCTGCTAATGATGTTTTCCAGGTCATCCACATCGCAAGGGCTCTAGCAGCATCAATATCTACCGTTGGGTGATAGCGTAAACCACCTTTATATGGGCCTAGCGCATTATTATGTTGTACGCGATATCCTGTGAAAACTTCCACTTCGCCATTATCCATTTTTACAGGAAAATGTACCACTAATTCATTATTGGTAATTTCTAGTATTTTTCTAATGTTAGAATTCAAATTTATAATATCCGCGGCATTATTAAATTGTCGCATTACATTATCTAACATGCCTTGCTTTGTAGCTTTTACAACTTTTTCTTTTGCAATCATTGTTTCTTTTTTAGACTAATACTTCGGTGTTTGAATACGCATACTTATGTATTCATTAAAATTTAGACGTTCCGTAAAGTGTTCATACTCGCCGCAAGAACTAATATGCTCTTGATTAGAAGTAAGTACGCAATATTTTTGATGTGTACAGGTAGAACAGATGCTATGGCTATATTTTTTCATAAGCGATCACTAATTATAAGCTTTAATAATCTACCTGACTTTCACTAGGCCGAAGCCTAGTAATCGAAAGCCAAGTAGATATCATCAATCAACCACGATTATGATGGTGGTTTCAAACAAAAATTTGAAACCTGAAATTCATAGTCTTATGTTAGCAACATTTTCAAATATGAATACTATAGCAGTAGGCAAGTTGCGTGCCAATAAATGTTGGATATAGAGAGTAATATACAATGATTTAATAATCAATGACTTATGTGTGTTTTTATAAAATTCTTAATTCTGTTAATTGAGGAAGAAATACCCATTTGGGTATATTAGTACCAATCCTTATTTTATTTTTTCACGGAGTGTTTTGCGATCTATTTGAAGAATTTCTGCCGCTTTTGTTTTATTATTATTTGTAGAAAGGAGTACCTTTTTTATGTATTCTTTCTCAATTTCTGCAAGAGGTTTGAGTGTGCTTTTAGGAAATTTTATTTTAAATTTTAAATTTTCAGGAAGGTTTTCAACATCAATAATACCATCGCTCATAATTACGGCATTTTGGATAACATTCTCTAGTTCTCTGATGTTTCCTGGCCATGAGTATCGTTCAAGAATAGTGAGTGCTTCTTGTGATATATTTAAAATCCTGTCTTTATATTCAATACCATATTTTCGAATAAACTTATCCGTAAGTAATCTAATATCATCTTTTCTGTCTCGGAGTGGTGGTACTATAATTTGCACAACCGTAAGACGGTAATACAAATCTTCTCGGAATAATTTCTTTGCAATCATTGCTTGTAAATTTTCATTCGTTGCGGCAATAATTCTAACATCAATTTTTTCTACTTTTTGGGCTCCTACTTTTGTAATTTCTTTTTCTTGTAGTGCTCTCAAGAGTTTTGCTTGCACGGCTAGGGATGCATTTCCTATTTCATCTAAGAATAATGTACCATTATTAGCGGCCTGAAAAAATCCGTTTCTATTTTCATTGGCGCCGGTAAATGCTCCTTTAGTATAACCAAAGAGTTCTGCTTCTAATAAGTTTTCTGGTATTGCAGCACAATTTACCGCAATGAAAGGTTCTCGAGAGAATTTTCCTGAATAGTGAATAGCTCTAGATACTAGTTCTTTTCCAGTACCACTTTCACCTTGGACCAGTACCGTGGCTTTATTATCTTTAACTCTATTAATTGTATTCGTAATTTTTTTGAATGCGGGAGAATTACCAATCATGTCAGAATTTAAGTTTTCTGCAGTTGTGGTGTTTCTAAGAGGAGGTTTAATGGCTTTGTTTTCGATACTCTTCTTTACAGCAAGTTTAAGTTCCTCCTTGGTAAAAGGTTTGGTGAGGTAATCTGTAGCTCCAGATTTAATAACATTCAATGCGCCGTCTACAGAAGGGTACCCCGTAATCACCAATTTTGGAATTTTCGGATAGTGCTCAGAAGCGTATTTAATAAGTTCTAAACCATCTACTTCTGGCATTTGAATATCCGTTATCAGTAAATCTATCTCTGTATCTTTTAAAATATATAACGCTTGCTTTACAGAGACCGCTTTATAAATATGATAGTCGAGCAATTGTAAATGGCGTTGTAGTAATTCAAGGATATTAATATCGTCATCAACTATTAAAATATTTTCTTTAAGTAATTCCATGCCTATAATTTTGGAAAATTAACAACAAAAGTGGCGCCTTTTGGCTTGTTTTGTGAATATATAATTTGGCCCTTGTGGCTTTTAACGATTCCGTGTACCACGCTCAAACCTAATCCAGAACCTTCTCCAACGGGTTTAGTGGTAAAGAATGGTTGAAATATTTTTTCTTCGTTGACTTTAGTTATTCCAGGACCTTCATCAGAAATACTAATTCTTACCTCATGAGCAAGTTCTTTAACTTTAATTGTGATAGTGGTATTAGGGGGCGAAAAGTAAATGGCATTCATAATTAAGTTAAACAGTACTTGCGTTAATTGTATGCTATCTGCCCTCAGCTGAATGTTCTCTTTGTTAAACGAAAGAGCGTATTTCACCTTGCTTTTCTTAAATGTGAGATCTAGCAGGTTTAAAACATCTAAGATTATTGGATTAACCGTAAGTTCTCCCATTTGTTGCGGCATTTCGCAAGTAAAAAACATTAATTTTTTTACAACTTCTCTGGAAAAGATAGCGCTATCTACAATTTTATCTAAATCTCGAATTGCTTCTTCATCCTTAAGATTATTTCTTAAAAGCTCAGCAAAGCCTAAAATGTTAGCCAACGGGGTGTTTAATTCATGCGCTATACCGGCGGTTATTTCTCCTAGTATATTGAGCCTGTCAGAACGTTCAACTTGCCTTTTAATGGCAATTTCATTCTCTCGTATCTGTTTTTTTTCTAGTAAATTTCCAATAGCTAGGCTTACATTGTCTAATAAAGTAAGTTCCTCTTTCAAAAAATCGCCTGATATAAAATTGGTGGCAGGGTATCCTACAGTTATATGTCCGTCAATTTTATTAAATACCTTTATAGAAGATTTCAGAAATACTAGTTCTGGTATTAATGATGCAGACGTTACATGGTATTGGTCACAAGAAAGTGTAACATAAGCATCTTCATCATAACGCATTGCTTTTTTTAAGCAATCAACAATGGCTTCTAATGAAGTTTCTAATTGGTTATAGTCACAATTAACTATAATAGAAGTTACCTCATAGAGACAAGTAAGTTCTTTGATGCGTTCTTTAAGTTTTTCACCAGTGGTTGCCATTGAAAATTATATTTAATTCAACTAAAAACAGCACAGAGCTATCTCAATAAAAGATAGTCTGCTAAATAAAATGGTGGTTGATTGTATGAGGTATTTAAAATTGATTCCTACTACTAGGTAGGTAATTCTATAATACGCTCCGGACCGTAGAATTTAAGAGCTACGAAAAAAGCAATTACAGAGAGCACCATACCAATCATGAAAATGGTGTAGGTCCAACGTAAAAGTTTGTATTTTTTATCTAGTACTAAGCCTAAGAAATATAAATCTTTAGTTAGCGAAGAGTATACGTATTCTTGGTCTTTGATCAATTCCTGAATAGCCCACTCATAATCTTCTAGCTTCATTTTATGGAAATTCCCAAAGAATAAAAGGTTTACTTTTTTATTTTCTACATCCTCTTTATTAAACTCTCCGCTAGTAACATTAGGGCGGGTAGCTAATACAGACATAATCATAGATGCCACACTGAAAATAACAAATATTGCAGCGGGTATCACTAGATAATCATTACTAGGGTTGTCTAGTTTTGGTATCAAATTAGCTAATATTAAAGAGATAATAATAGCATTTACTGATAGTAAAATGTTTGCTTTTGTATCCGCAATATCACTCAATTTTAAATGGTTGCGCATGGTTACTCTAAACATGGTTTGAATACCACGTTCTGGGCTTTTATTTTTTAAGCTAACTTTAAGCTTTTCTTTTTTAACAAGCTTACTGTTTTTTTTCTTTTTCTTTAATAAACCTTGCAGGTTTTCATCCTTAATTGGTTGCCAGTTTTCTTTGGCATATGTGGTATAATAGTGGTGTTGCGTTCTGAACAATTCTATATTCTTATCGCGCCATTCTTTGCGGGTAAGGGAAGCTATTTCTAGTAGCGCAAGCTCTTCTCTTAAAAGTTCAGAAGTCTCCAGATAGCTATGCTGTCCAAAATGAGAGCAATCGGCATCTTTTATTATTTCTTCGCAAAGATTCTTTGGGCTATGCCCCATTTTTGTAGCTAAAATCAAACCACATACGGTATCTACCAAATTGGCATCACAGTTTAAACCTTCCAAGAAAGTTTTGGCCAATTTAGCTCCGTGCTCTTCATGGTCCGAAGAACTTACCGTATATCCAATGTCATGAAGCCATGCAGCAATAGTGATTGCATTACTTTCTTCGTCCTTTAGGTTATAAAAGTTTAGTAATTCTTTAGTACTTTTAACGACTCTTTGAGTGTGTCTAAGATTATGATATAAAAATTTGCTATCTAATTTTTTAGTTAGTAAATCCGTAGCATACTCTTCGGTTTTGGATAATATGTCGTTCATATGAATCATGATTAAAAGTCCAAATTACAAATTTTATAACTCTTTACTTGCTGCTATGCGTAAACATTTTACTCTTATCGTAATTCTTTTGTTTTTTTCAGGATGTGCTACTTACCATGCTAAGTATAAAAATATTGAAGATCGTCAAGATACACCAACAACTAAAGAGGTATCTCATACCTTTTATTTGATCGGTGATGCGGGTTTGTCTCCTTTAGGAGGAATGAATCCTGCATTAAAGGCATTCAAAGAGCGATTGAATGTAGCCGATGAAAATAGTACGGCTATATTTCTAGGTGATAATATTTATCCTGCAGGTTTGCCAGATCCTGTAGATTCTACTCTGGCATACCGAACTGCCGCAAGTCACTTAAATGCTCAAATTGCAACATTAGCTAATTTTAAAGGAACTAAGTTTTTTATTCCAGGGAACCATGATTGGTATACCGAAGGGTTAGTAGGGTTAAAGAGAGAGCAAGAATATATTCAAAATAAATTAAATAGCGATGATGTTTTTTTTCCGGAAAATGGATGTCCTATAGAAACCATTGAAATTAATGAGGATGTAGTGGTCGTAGTGATCGATACAGAATGGTATCTTACCAATTGGGATAAGCGCCCAGATATTAATGATAAATGTGATATTAAAAGTAGAGATAAATTTTTGTTAGAAGTAGAAGATGTAATCAAAGATAATCGGGAGCGTACTACTATAATTGCGATGCATCATCCTATGTTTACCTATGGTTCTCATGGAGGTCAAACCACATTAAGACAACAGTTGTATCCTTCCAATAAAAATGTTCCTCTACCCGTACTTGGTTCCGTAGCTAACGTGCTTAGAAAAACAGCAGGGCCTTCTATTGAGGACAATAACAATAAAATGTATCGGGAGCTACGTGATAGAATCACCACATTAGCCCAGTTTTCTGATAAAGTAATTTTTGCCTCTGGTCATGAACATACTTTGCAATATATCGTTGAGAAAAATACCCCACAGATCGTAAGCGGCTCTGGATCAAAAAAGGGACATACAAAATTGCTGAATGGTAGCGAGTTTTCAACCGGGCAAATGGGTTATGCTGTACTCGAGGTTTATAAAGATGGTTCCTCTAAGGTTCGGTTTTATGGCTTGGATGATGATTTGTCTGAGAATTTTCTTTTTGGGACAGAAGTATTAAAAAAAGATAGGTTTTTATCTGATACGGTATATGATGAAAACTTCCCCGCTACCGTAACGTCTTCAATTTATAGTGCGGAAGAAGTAGATAAATCTAAATTTCATGAAAAAATTTGGGGAACAAAATATCGAAATTATTATGGAACTAAGATAACTGCTCCTACCATAAGGTTAGATACGTTGTTTGGGGGCCTTGTGCCAGTAAAAAAAGGGGGCGGTCATCAATCTAAATCCTTAAGATTAAGAGATGAAAGTGGTAAAGAATATGTAATGCGTGCTATTCGTAAAAGTGCAGAACTCTACCTTCAATCTATGGCATTTCAGGATCAATATGTCGTAGATGATTTGAGAGATACCTATACCGAGAAATTATTGGAAGATTTTTATACGGGAGCGCATCCTTTTGCTCCTTTTGCCGTGGCAACGTTGTCTGATGCTGTAGATTTGTACCATACCAATCCTGTTCTCTATTATGTACCTAAGCAAACAGCCTTAAAAGAGTATAATGACACTTTTGGTGATGAGCTTTACATGATTGAAGAGCATGCTGGTGATGATCATGGAGATTTAAAGAGTTTTGGGTATAGCGATGAATTAAAAAGTACCGATTCTATGCTTGAGGATTTGCGTGACGACGAAAAATATAGCGTAGATACTAAACTTTATATTAGAGCGCGTTTATTTGATATGGCCATTGGCGATTGGGATAGGCACACCGATCAATGGCGTTGGGCAGAATTTAAAGATAAAGACACCAAAAAGGTAGTATACAAGCCGGTGCCAAGAGATCGGGACCAAGTATTCTCACAAATGGGAGATGGGTTATTAATGAATGTTGCGACTAGAATAATCCCCGGATTGCGTTTAATGGAAGGTTTTAATGATGAAATTAGAAGTGTGAGAGGATTTAATTCCTCGCCTAAAACCTATGTGTTAGATATGGCTTTATTGCCAGAGACTACAGAAAGTGAATGGATAGAACAGGCAAATTATCTGAAAGCACATATTACTCCAGCCATTATAGATGAAGCATTATTAGCTTTCCCTGAAGAGGTGAGAGATGAGAAAGTAGCAGAAATAAAACATACCTTATTGGCACGTTTGGCAGGGATAACAGAAACTGCAGAAACCTACTTTTCTATCTTGAATAAATTTGCTGTAGTTACAGGTACTGATAAAGATGACTGGTTTGAGATTAACAGAATTAATGAAAATGAAACGGAAATCAAAGCGTACAGAAATATAGGCGATAAAAAGAAAAAACTGTTTTTTGAAAAAATATTTAATAAAAAAACAACTAAAGAAATTTGGGTGTATGGCTTGGATGATGATGATTTGTTTGAGGTAAAAGGGGTAAAAAACAACGCTATTAAAGTACGATTAATAGGAGGGCAGAATAATGACATTTATAATATAGAGACGGCTAGAAATATTAGTATTTACGATTATAAAAGTAAAAAGAATACGTTTAAAAAAATAAAGGGTACAAAAGTAAAGTTGATGGATGATTATACTGTGAATACGTACCAGCCATTAAAAATAAGAAATAGCACAAACCAAATTATACCGACTATTGGTTTTAATCCAGATGATGGTATTAAAATTGGTTTTCAGAATACCTATACTTATAATGGGTTTAGACAAAATCCGTTCACAGAGAAGCATGATATTATGGCATCCTATTACTTTGCTACCAGTGGTTATGATGTTGCTTACAAAGGAGAATTTGCACATATTTTTGAAAATTGGAACCTAGAAATTGCTGCGCGATTCACGAGCCCTAATTTTGCGATCAATTTTTTTGGTTTCGGGAATGATACAGAAAATTTTGATGATGATTTTGACCTAGACTATAATAGAGTACGTATTGAAACCTTAAAGTTTGCACCTTCATTGGTGTGGAGAGGAAGATTAGGAGCAAAGTTCAAAGCGGGACTTATGATAGAATCTATAGAAGTAGAAGAAACGGCGGATAGATTTGTAAACGAGTTTTACCAAGAAAACGGGGAAGAGACCACGAATCGTTTTATTGGAAGCGAAGCGGAGTATACCTATGAAAATAAAGATAACCAAGCTTTTCCAACCTTAGGAATGGCTACAGCGCTGAAAGCTGGTTATAAGACCGATTTGAGTGATACTGATAATGGATTTGCTTACCTTATTCCCAGCCTGTCTTTCGATTATAAATTAATACCTAACGGGAGACTAGTTCTTGCTACAAAATGGAAAGGACATTTTATTGTAGGAAACGATTTTGAATTTTACCAAGGGGCAAGTATAGGGGGAGTAGATGGGCTGAGAGGGTTTAGAAATCAACGATTTACAGGAAAATCTTCCTACTATCAAAATACAGACCTTCGTTTTAGCTTAAAGAAAATGAGAACTAGTATTTTACCCACTGCAATGGGAGTCTTTGCAGGGTTTGATTATGGTAAAGTTTGGGTGCCTACTGTAGATTCTAATACATGGCACACCTCTTATGGAGGTGGTTTTTTCTTAAATGCGGCAGACCTACTTTCTGTTAACTTAGCTGTTTTTAATAGCGAAGACGGACCAAGGTTTAGTTTTGGTCTAGGCTTTGGATTTTAGGTACCATAACCTTTTTTTATTTCAAGGAATAGGAATATAGATTTTGACCCGTTTTAGCGCGCTCTTCATCAGAGATTAAAAGAGTGTTATCATCTTTAAAACAAACCGATTCTATTTGTGTAGTGGCACCTAGATCTATAGTCTTTAACGTGCCATTAATAAAATCATCGCCTTTAAAATCAGAATAAATCCATAAAAAACCATATCCTAAAATCACTAATTTTTTTCCGTCAGGAGAAATTGTAGCTGAGGTAACTTGGCAAACTCGAGCAGTTTCACAAGGAGTAAATTCACCCACTAACTCTGCAGCGTATTTTCCTGGAGTATCTGGAATTTTATAAATAAAAGTTTTTCCAGTAAATGGTCGTGATCTATTCTTTGTGATGATATAAAGTGCGTTGTTAAAATGAAACAAGGCTTCGGCATCATAAATTAAATGATCTTTTTTAGGAGGAAACTCTTTTTGGTCTGGATAATAAAATTCAATTTTTTGAGCGTCTATCTTATCACCGGGTTCTATCTCAGGATTTGGGACTTTATAGACTACTAGATCCTTTCGTTCATTTGTGTTGTTTCCAATATCTGCAATATAAAGATTCCCTTTCTTGTCTTGAGTTAGGTCTTCCCAATCTTGATTTCCACCATTTTTCACTTGAAGCTCTTTTAGAATCTTACCATTAAAATCTATTTGGTACAAGATATCATCATTTCCATGGTCTTCTACAAACCAAGCTTTCTCATTCCCATAATAAGCAATTCCAGAATTTTCTTTTACAGCTTTAGGAAGTTTGGTCACAAAGGTTAATTGTCCGTAGTTTGAGCACCCCGTTAAAAAAATGGCAATAGATACAAACGATAAAAGTTTCATTTTTTTAAGATTTAAATAGTTATCAATTAGATTTTACAAAGCAACGAAATAGCTTTTTTAAAATGGTGAAATTCCTGTTAAATTGAATTTTTGATTAAAGAAAACGTTGTAGTTGTATCGAATTCGTAAATGGTTAATGAATTAAAAGATTTAGCCCTTACTAAATTCAATTATTTGTAATAATTCCAATATATTTATCAATTATAATCAAACTTAATAAAAATGTTGGGAATTATTTCATTTGTAGGGTTTACAGCACTTGTGGCTATCATATCTTACTTTGCTACGCGGAAGACAGATGAATCTTCATCTGATGGTTATTTTTTGGGAGGAAGGAGTTTAACGGCAGGAGTAATTGCAGGTTCTTTATTACTAACAAATTTATCTACAGAACAGATTGTAGGTTTAAATGGTAGTGCTTATAAAGATGGATTATCTGTTATGGCCTGGGAAACATTAGCTGCTATAGCCATAGTGGTAACCGCAATCTTCTTATTGCCTAGATATTTAAAAGGCGGGATAACTACTGTGCCACAGTTTTTAGCAGACCGTTTTGATACTACGACTAAAACGATAACTTCGGGCTTATTTTTAACGGGATATGTGGTGGTGTTACTACCAGTAATACTTTATTCCGGTTCTGTAGCCATTAGCGGAATGTTTGATATTCCTACGCTTTTGGGTGTTTCGGATAAAACAGCCCTTGTACTGTGTATTTGGGGAATAGGGATTATTGGGTCAATATATGCAGTCTTTGGAGGATTAAAAGCAGTTGTGGTGTCCGACTCTATAAATGCTGTTGGTTTATTAATTGGAGGTATGTTAATCCCTGTTTTTGGATTGATGGCTATTGGTGATGGTAGTGTATTAAATGGTTTAGATGTGTTGATGACAGCCAACCCTGAACGTTTTGATTCTACTGGAAATCCAGGACAAGAAGTACCTTTTGCAACCATATTTACAGGAATGATGTTGGTGCAGTTGTTCTATTGGGGAACCAATCAACAAATTATACAACGCGCATTAGGGGCTAAAAATTTGGCCGAAGGTCAAAAGGGCTTGTTATTAGCCTCATTTTTAAAAATACTAGGGCCCTTAATATTGGTATTACCAGGTATGATTGCTTATCATTACTTTGAAGGCGGTTTAGCGTCTAGTGATATGGCGTATCCAGAACTTGTACGTGCCGTATTGCCAAAACCACTTGTAGGTTTCTTTGCAGCAGTACTCTTTGGGGCTATTTTGAGCTCATTTAATAGTGTACTAAATAGTTCCGTAACTCTTTTTGGGATTGATATTTACAAGCAACACATTAATCCAGAGGCGCCTGAAAAATTGGTAGTTAAGTATGGTAAAATATTTGGGATTTGTTTGGCATTAGCAGCAATGTTTATAGCGCCATTAATTGCAAATGCAAGTAGTTTATTTTATTATCTACAAGAGATAAATGGAATCTATAGTATTCCAATTTTTTCAATAATTATTGTGGGGTATTTGACCAAAAATGTACCTGCAATGGCAGCTAAAATTGGTATTATTTCAGGATCCGTTTTATACATCATTAGTCAATTTATATTAAAACCATATGTGTTTGGTGCGGATGATTACCCTCATTTCTTGCATGTAAATGCAATCTTGTTTGTGTTGAATGTAATAATCATGCTTGTCATAGGTAAGCTATACCCTAGAAAAGAGCCATTTGTATTGGAATATACCAATCAGGTTTCTATTACACCTTATAAGTATGTAAATCAGGTAGGGTTAGCAATATGTGTTATTGTAATTGCTATTTATGTCTACTTTGCGAAGTAGTCCTATTATTTAGAAACTTTATAATGTAATTAAATAAAAAAGGGAATGCTGTAAAGCGTTCCCTTTTTTATGGTTTCTATTTTATGCTTACTTTAATGTTTTGAGGTTTTTAGTAATATATAACCCAACTTTTTCTCCTTGTTTTACACCTTCCTCAATAGCCATCATATAATGAATACCTCCATAAAGCCTTGAGATCGCAGCTTCATCTGAAGCTTGTAGAAATGAGGTAAAATTACGAGTAGGTAGGCCATATTCTTCCTCTGTTGTATCTTCAAAACTAAAGTTGTCACCAAAAAGACTAGTTAGGGTAACGGCGGCGGCTCTTGAAATTACAGAATGACCACTTGTGTATTCTGGGAATGGAGGGGTCTGTAACAAAGGAACCCATTCTTCGTCTATACTCTGATTAATTACAGTTTCAGGTCTTACCACTAAACTTCTCCATTTTTCGTCCCAACAACTAATAAACCCGTCATACAAAGAGGTGGTTACATTGGCATACGCATTTATGGTCTCGTCAAAATTTGTATCCGTTTTTCTTATGGCTATAGCGGTAATACCAATCCAATGTCCACCAGGGGTTATTTTTTTAGTAGCAAACATAGCGTGACCTCTGTGGTGAGAAACATACGGATTGCAATCCCAAAAACTAGCAATCTCTTTATGATTGGAATCAGCACCAGAACCTACATCATACACTTGCATTAATTGCTTATAGAAAGCACTCTCCTTATCTAAGCTGTAAGGAAGGGGTGGTACAGGAGGAAATTGTCCTGCAGAATCTAAAACTAATGTCCTCATTTTATTCCATGAAGGCTCTATTCCATCCATATAGTCAGGAGGGGTAGGTTTCCAGTATTGCGGCTCCTCTAAAATAGTATACTTGGGGTAGGTTCTAGTTTGCTTATACATATCAGTATCTGCCCACTTTAAAATATGTTTGGATACTAAGGTTCCGTAATTTTTAGAGGCTTCTAAAACTTCATCTGGCAGGCCATCTTTTTGCAACTCAGCATAGATGTTTTGTTGATATTCATCTATTTTTTCTTCTGAAAAAATGAGGTGTTTACCAATAGTTAAAAATGCATGGATTGACGCCAAATGCATATTTATATTTTCGTCATTGGGTTCTGGGATATCAGTATACCCATTTACTTGCCCTTCTAAAGAATTATACTTTTCCGGATATGCCTTTTGCATAATAGCATACGAGGCTAATGTTGGATACATATATACTCTAGATGCAACTGGAGGAGAAAAAATATCATAGACAATTACATCTGTTAATTTTTTCATGGAAGCCTGAAAAATTTCGGGATCATTTAATTTTTCTTTATAAGCTATGTTTTCCTTACAACTGCTAAATAAAAGTACTAGAGCGAAAATTATGAATACTTGATTTTTTAAAATCATATCTGGTTATAAATTATTTTTTAGTTGAACTTAGATTGTATTATTAGTGCCTTATTATCGTTGCTTAAAACCAGAAACATATGATTCTCTAACGGAATTATTTTTCGGTATTCCTGATTATTAGGGAGTTGTAAAGGTACTGTTTTTTCAAAATCGCCGGACTTATTGGCTGTTAAAACTCCACCAGCATTACCGTCGCTAGCGCCTAATTCCGTCACATAATTAAAAGAATTGCCCACGAAATAAATTTTTGTTGCTTTTCCAGTTTCTACAATGGTAAAATCTTGAATACTACTAAATTGAGATTCACGTGGAAGAGCAGATCCTTTGAAGTCATCTCCTTGGTTTAAAAATAGCATTGAGCGTAATTCTTTTACCTCTTTTATCATTTTAATGTCTTGCGCTGACTTTCCTGTTAATTCTTCTATAGATGAAACTTTTGAGAATGACTTGTAGCTTAAAAATTTCTTTTTTAAATAGGGAAGTTGTCCAGTTAATTTATCTTTTGAGGCAAAAGGAATTTGATCTCCAAAAAAGTTATAAAAAATTATTGGATCTGGTTGTCCATTCTTATCAAAATCATCTATATATAGTTTTATCGGTTTTTCAACACTTGCTTTCCATTTAAAGTTCTCACCTGCATTTCCCGCTATAATATCAATTTTACCATTACGGTCTATATCTGCAAATGCTATGCAGTTCCACATACCACTAGTACTACCTAAACCAAGCTTCTGAGTTTCATTGGTAAATTTACCTTCTTTGTTATTTAGCAGTACTGTTATGGGCATCCAATCACCCACGATTACAAGATCCAGGAAAGTATCATTATTGATATCTATCCATTTAGCGTCGGTTATCATTCCTATTTTGTCTTGTGCCGTTACTTGGAAATTACCCTTACCTGTATTTTTCAGGATAAGACTAATTGGGGTATTGCCATAGGCTCCAGGAATAGATCGGGCACCAATGAATAAATCATCAAAACCGTCAGAATCATAATCTCCTACCGCAATTACTCCACCATTGGAGGTAGGAAGTTGTGCCTGTAGCCTTTCAAAGTTTCCTTTCCCATCATTAATGTAAATTCTATCTTGTAGGTTTGGATCCCCCTCCTTCAGATCGTTTCCTCCGCTGACAACGTATAGATCCAAGTCGCCGTCATTTTCCAAGTCAAATGCAGCTGCAGAAATATCTTCATAGCTCTTATCTTTGACGAAGTCAGAGACAGTCTTGGGGCTAAACGTATTCTGTTTTGATTGAATATAAAAATAGGGTTCTTGAAATCTGGCGCCACCTAAGTATAAATCTTTGATGCCGTCTCCATCAAAGTCTGCATAAACTACTGCAGGACCTTCATTGGATAGTTTTTCAGGAATCAAAGGTTCTCTGGAGTAATCTTGATAATTGTTTTCCAAATGTTGGTATGGGAATTTGCTGTAGATATAATCATGGGCTAGTTCCTTTTTGTTAGAATGTTTCCGATTTATATTTTTTATAATAGTGTTTAACGAATTGAGTGCACTGTTTTTTGTGGTTTGAATAGTTTTATCTGGCCATATAATTTCAACGGAATCAATATGATTTATTGCCCCTAAACCAAAATGTAATTTCCTAGATGATGAAGATTGAAATCCTCTTGTGGGGCTCTGTTCTCTTACAAAAATTTTACCGTTGCTATGTAATTTGACTTTTATTCCAGTTGAGTTTTTATTTACACTATCTGTTACAAACGAAAATTGAATGAAGTTGTTTGTTGTACTGTCGTTGCTGGTATTTTCTAAAAGGGTAACATTTTCATTAATATTATTTATGACCAAATCTAAATCACCATCGTTATCCAAATCACTATACGCAGCACCATTAGAATACGAATCTGATAACCCGACTTCGTAAGATAATTTTTTAAAAGAAAGGTTGCCTTCATTCTTAAAGAGCACATTAGGAATTTTCAAAGTAGGCATTTCTTCAATTAACTTTTTTTCAATTTCTGTTTGCTTGCTTTTGGTATAGTTTGCGAAATTAACAGTACTTAAATATTTTATATAATCTAGATCATTAGGTCTTTTAAATATTCCATTAGTAATAAAAATATCATTTAAACCATCATTATCAAAATCTTGAATTAAAGTAGACCAGCTCCAATCAGTAGCATATGTTTCTGTTATTAGAGCGATATCTGTAAAGGAATTATTTCCCGTATTTAATTGAAAATTATTTCGTGCGTATTGTGGTCTGAAGCCAAAGTTTTTCTTTATTTCTGTCACCTTATCAGTATCTTCTCCTCCAGATTTTAGAAGTACGTCCTTTGTATAGGGCATCATGTCTAAAGTAAAAATATCTACTAAGGCATCATTATTTAGGTCAGCAGCGTCAACACCCATAGAGAATCTGCTGGTATGTGGTAAATAAAGCTCAGCAGATTCTTTAAAGGTCTTATTGCCTTGATTAATATATAAATAATCATTTTCATGAAAGTCGTTAGCAATATATAGATCCATGTGGCCGTCGTTATTAACATCTGTTGCTACAATTCCTAAACCGTAGCCTAAAGCACTGGAATAGATGCCTGCTTTGCGTGTTACTTCCTCAAATTTAAATTGCCCTTCATTTAATTTATTTTCATAAAATCGATCTCCAAATATGCTGTCTGTAACTTTTCTCTTGTCAGTAGAACCGTAGCTTCTAGGCGTATGCACAGAATGATTGAGCAAGTACATATCTAAATCACCGTCCTGATCGTAGTCTAAGAAGGTTGCTTGCGTACTATATCCTTTAAAAGCTAGGCCTAGCTCTGTAGATTGTTCTCTAAAAGATAAGTTTCCTTGATTAATATATACTAAATTGTGGGTTTCTAAATTTTTGAAGACACCAACTTTAGCAACGTGGATATCTAATAAGCCGTCGTTATTCAAATCTTCCATAGTTACGCCAGAGGACCAAGTATTGCTCATTTCAATATTTGAAGAAGCGGTGATGTCCTTAAATTTCAAATTGCCCAAATTTAGAAATAGCCTATCAGTACCTTGGTTGGCAGTCAAGTAAATATCGTCTAAACCATCATTGTTTATATCTCCAATAGCTACACCTCCACCATTATAGTAGTATAAGTAATCTATAATATTTAGGTCTTCTTGATATGCTAACTGGTTTTTAAATATTAATCCAGTTTCTTGTGTATTTAAAGGCTTAAAAAGTTTGATAGACTTGTCATCTTTATTGGAGGGTGTTTTGGTTTCAATATTTTTACAAGAAAATATGCAACCAATAAAGAGTAGGATTGTAATGAACTTTAACTTCAAAACCATATTGAATTAGTATTTAAATGTTAGCAGAGAATCATTGTTTCTTGCTACAAAAATTACAGAATTTTTTGGGTCTACTTTTATATCTCGTATTTCTCCTGATAAATTAAAACCTTTGTTTTTATTTGAATATTTAAATTCCAAACCTCCCATATTTTCAAGGTAAACACCATAGCTAGCGTCATACCTTCCTACTTGTGGTTTTACATTAAATAAATTTCCTCCCATCAAAATATCTATATCATTATCACCATCAAAGTCAAAAGCTTCGATAGCGTATATTGGTGCCAATTGTGCAGCTTTTGGCAGTTTCAATTTTTTAAAGTTAAAATTTCCTTCATTAATTAAAATGATACTTTCTAATGTGGTTGCTTCCAATGGCACAACATCTTTTAGCGCAGCAGTACCAAACATATCTTCAATAGTTGCGTCTTGAAAAGATTCATAATTAGGAAATTTCTTTTTGAGACTTTTAATTTGATCAATCAAGTCGTGTCTTAATGCATAAGGATAATCCTTACCATTTTTAGCTTTAAAAGCAAGAATGGGATCCATATATCCATTTTGATCAAAATCTTTTACAAATAATTTTATAGGATTAGTGCGGGTTGCTTTGAACCTGCTATTTAGTCCATGATTACCAATAATAAGATCTAAATCACCATCATTGTCTAAGTCTGCAGTCTTGATGATATTCCACCAACCTGCATCTAAATCATTATTATCATTACGTTTAAATTTTCCGTTTTTATTCTGGAAAATTTGTGGCTTCATAAATTCTCCTATGAGAATTAGGTCTGGTACATTGTCATTATTAAAATCATCAAAAATGGCATCAGTAATCATCCCGATATTTTGTAATTCGGGAGCAATTTGTTTTGTAACGTCTTTAAATATCCCATGACCATCATTCTCTAAAATGAATCCAGAACAGTTTAGTCCATAGCGCCCTGCAATGGAACGTTCTCCAACAAAAAGATCCTGGTCTCCGTCATTATCGAAATCAATAGCCTTAACGGTGCTGGTGCTTTTGTAGGAATTTAATATAGGTAATTTTTGATTGGAGTCGGTATAATTACCTTTTCCATCATTAAAATATAAATGGTCATAATAATTAGGAGAGAAGGGAGAAAATTCAACACCTCCACTGCATACGTATAAATCTAAATCACCATCATTGTCAGCATCGAAGAATATACTAGCTGTATCTTCATTAATTGCGTTTTTTTCAAAAGCTTTGTTATCAAGTAATTCATATCCCTTTTTAGTTCCGAGATAAATAGAGTTTGACTTTCCTTTTGAGCTTCCAATAAAAACATCTGTTATGCCATCATTATTAACATCGCCTAAACTTATTTTAGGACTTTCTGTACTTAACATATGATTCAACAATCTATCTCTATTAAAATCAATAAACTTACTTTCAATATGCAAATATTTTAGTAATGTAGTGTCTTTATAGAATAGGGTGTTTTTTTTAGGGTTATTGTTTTCCGTAAATGTGGTTCCATCTTTTTGAAAAAGCGTTACGGTTTTGTCTACTTGTTGATTTTTTAAATAGGTAATTTTTCCATTGGGCCAAAGAATTTTTATAGAAACGTTTGTAGCTTTTCCTAAACCAAAATTAGGCCTAAGGTCCATACTAGATTGAAAACCTCTGATAGGTTGTTGTTCAAGATAAAAAGTATCTGTAGGGGTCTCTATATACACTCTAGCGCCAACTGCATTGCTATTTAATCCTTCGCCCTTTAAAATGAGTTTCAGATGGTGATTCTCCTTGTTTTTGTTGGCATTATTTCTGTATAGAAAAGATGCCATATTTACATTGTTTACAACAAGGTCTAAATCGCCATCATTATCTAAATCTCCATAGGCAGAGCCATTTGAGAAACTAGGAGCTATTAATCCAGATGTATCATAGAATTCAAATTCCAAATCGCCTAAGTTTCTATAGGCTTGATTTTCAACTTTATTAGAAGGAATAATCTCAATTAATTTCTTGTAATCAATTTCATTATTTTGTACGATACCTTTTATTACTTCTTCATTAGATATATATTGAAGGTAATCTTGGTTTGTTAAATCTTTAAAAATTCCGTTAGCAATATATAAATCTTTTAATCCGTCATTATCCATATCAAATAGTAATGCCCCCCAACTCCAGTCTGATGCTTCAACTCCACTCAGTCTACCTATTTCACTAAAAGTAGAGTTGCCATTATTTAATTGTAATGTGTTTCTTGTGAACTGATTATAATATCCATTTTTGATATTATATTGTAGTTTGTTCCAATCTTCAAATGTGGTTACAGTTTTTAGTCTTTTATAATCGGAAGGAAGCATTTCTGTTACAAATACATCATTATAGCCGTCATTATTTATGTCAGCCATATCGGCCCCCATAGAAGCCCCGCTAATAGAATTAATTTGTTCTGTAAGTGATTCTCTGAACGTACCGTTTTTTTGATTAATGTAAAGGTAATCTCGTTCAAAAAAATCATTGGACACATAAATATCTTCCCAGCCATCGTTATTCGTGTCTCCAACAGTAACGCCTAGTCCAAAGCCTATTACACTGCCATATATTCCAGCTTTTTCACTAATATCAACATATTTCCCATCAACGTTTTCCATTAGTTTGTCTCCACCTAGAAGATCTCTTTTTGGTCGTTCATTCCGCTGAAGGTTAAAACTACCTATTGCTTGGTATGAATTGTTGAGAATGTACACATCTAAATCTCCATCTTTGTCAAAATCAAAAAAAGATGCGTGGGTCGAAAATCCTTTGTCATCAAGTCCATATTCTTGGGCTTTTTCAGCAAATGTTCCGTCTCCATTATTAATAAATAGTTCATTTTGTTTATTGTCTCCAGAAACATCTCCGGAATTACAGACATAAATATCTAAGAAACCATCACCATTAATATCAGCCATAGTGACACCTGTTGACCAAGCTTTATTACCGCCCACATGAGCTTCTTCCGTAATGTCTTTAAATTTAAAATCTCCCTGGTTTAAGTAAAGTTTATTGCTCAACTGGTTTGCTGTAAAGTATATATCTGGCAGGCCATCATTATTTATATCTCCAATTGACACTCCACCCCCGTTATAGAAATTTCGATACTTATAGACATTAAACTCTTGAGAGAAAGCTAGTTTATTAGCAAAATCTATCCCAGATTCATTTGGGGATACTAGATGAAATAGATTCTCCTCTACTTCGGCATTCACTTTTTCAATTTTTTCTTTACAAGAGAAAATTGAAATAATAAGTATTAAAATTATGGTGAATTTGGTTTTCATCATGCTATTTTAAATTTTTCATTTTTATTCTTAAATCCTCAATCAATACAGAAACATCTTTTGTGTTTTCTTCCGAGAAGACAGTTATTTGCCTGTTTCCATCAACTTTTACTTTTAATTTTGGAGCATCCTCTCGGTCAATATCAATAAATTTATTTCCAGGATACCATTTTAAGATCGTGTCACATATTTTAGGTAATAACTTACTTGCATATAGGTCTTTATTCCATGGTGCCCAACCGGTATAATTAAATTTTAAATCGAAAGATTTTATTTTAGAAGCATTATCAAATTTAGCATAGAATAACATGTTTAAATATTTGCCAGAATTCTCTTCAAATTTCTGTGGCAATGCATATTTGACATAGTCATTATTGGGGCCTTGGGCTACAAGTTTTTCTTTGTTTAGTTCCCAGCATCGATTAAAAAAGCGCTCTTTTGTGTCACCAAAATTTAAATCGAGTAGGATAGAGTCATAGACAACTCCAGTATTCATTTCCTTGTTTACCAGTTTCGTATATTCTGATTGACAAGATGTTAGTGCTGTTATTGATGTAATTAGGAGTGCGAAAAGTATGTTAGTGTAATTTGATTTCATGAAATAACAAATAATTATTATTAATACCTGTAGTTAAAATAGTTTTAGTCTGATGTTCAATTATTTTAAAATCTCTTATTTGGCCATCAATATTTAAAGCCTTTACTGTTCCAAAATAATTTTCATCATTCATTTTATTCAATAACAACCAGCCCTTGGATGCATCTAATTTACCAAATTGTGGTTTTATTAGAAATTGATTCCCTCCCATAAATAGATCTTGTAACCCATCGTTGTCTACATCCAAAGCTTCTATGGCATGCACCGATGAATATTGAATTTCTGGAGGAAGGATATTTTCTGAAAACGAATTTTCATTATTTAAAAACAAAGTAGTGTAGGGAGTGTCTAATTCTATCTTTAGAGCGTTTTTTAATACTTCAGGAGAAAAAATTATAGTCATGTCTGCCATTGAATAATCTTTGTAATACAGGATCTTTTTTTTCAAAGATGGCATTTGTGATAGTAATTCATCTCTATCAAGTATAGGGTAATATTTATTTTCAATTTTCTGGCAAATTACCTGTTCAGTGGTGCCATTAAGGTCAAAATCGCTAACGAAAATAGTGGTGCCTTTTTTGTAAAAAGTATTTTTACCAATATTACCTGCTACGATGTCTAGATCGCCATCATTATCAACATCTATAGTTTTCAAGGCAGTCCATATGCCTATTGAATTATCTAAGTGATATTCTGATGTTTGATTCGAGAATTTTCCCTTTGTATTAATTAATACAGTGATGGGCATCCATTCACCACCTACAACTAGATCTGGCCATGTATCATTATTGATATCTACCCATTCAGATGCAGTGATCATCCCTATATTAATTAAAGAAGCTTGTTCATCAAGGCTATAATTGTTGTTTCCATTGTTCTTTAAAATATATCCTGAGCCAGGTTGTCCATATACTTGGGGGTTATATCTTTCACCTATAAATAGGTCTAAATCTCCATCTTTATCATAATCGGAAACGCTTACTGTGGCGCTACTTATTCTTTTAGGAAAAGGGAGTAATGTAGTGCTTTTTTTGTATGTATTATTTTCGTTGATGTATAATCGATCATCGAGATGATAGTCATATTTTGAAAATGCTTTGCCACCACTGGACACATAAAGGTCTAAGTCACCATCGTTATCGCTGTCAAAAAATACAGCATCTGTATCTTCAGAATATTTATCTTGTAAAAAAGGACTGTCTATAGTCTTATAGGTGCCATCAGTATTTGATAAAAATAATTTTCCAGATTGATTTTTAGCTCCTCCAATATAGAGGTCCTGATAATTGTCGTTGTTAATATCTGCAACCGCTATGGATGGACCTTCATTGTTGGTCATTCTATCCAACAGTTGTTCTCTCTTAAAATCTATATAATTATTTTCTTCGTGCTTAAAAGCAACTAGTGTATCGGAAGGTTTTATGTTTGTTTCGTTATTGGGGTTTTTATTGAAAGTATAAGGCTTGCTGTCTTTCTGATTAGCAGTATATGTGAAATTGGATCTCAAATTTTTTAAGATGGTTTTTTTATTTTCTGGCCATTCAATACTTAAACTATCAATTTTGTTGGTATTACCTAATCCAATGACTATTTCAGGAGCAATAGAGCTCTGGAAGCCTTTTGAAGGGTAGTTCTCATGGTAGCTAGTCTTTCCATTATTATAATATGCAATAACTTTTGCACCTATAGCATTGGTGTTACCATTACCTCCTTTAAATCTAATTTTAATACTTTTATTTACGGTAGAGTCTGATTTATTTTCATAAATAAATGAAGGCATATTAACATTGTTAATTACTAAATCTACATCACCATCATTATCTAAATCTCCATAAGCACTACCATTACTAAAACTTTGCTGGTCTAATCCCAATTTACTACTGGACTCTGTAAATAAAAAGTGACCCTCATTTAAAAATGTTGCATTAGGTACTGCATTTGAAGGCATTAAATCAATTAGTTTTGTGATGACTTTCTTATCATTTGTTATCATATTTCTAATGGTTTCTTCATTAGCCATATAATTAAGGTAATCCCTATCTAATAGATCCTTGTAAATTCCATTGCTCACAAAGATATCTTTTAGTCCATCATTATCTATGTCAAAAATGAGCGTTCCCCAACTCCACTCTGTAGCATCAACTTCAGCGAACCTACTAATTTCCATAAAACCAGCATCACCCATATTTCTTTGTAGTGTATTTCTAGGATATTGGTGGTAATAACCATTTTTAACGGCTAATGAGTATTTATCCCAAGAGTCATAAGATGCTTTAGTTTTTTTCCGGTCGAGGGTTTTTGGTAACATTTCGGTGACCATAAGATCAGGAAGTAAATCATTATCTAAGTCGGCTATATCAGCCCCCATAGATCCCATTGGGATAGAAGAAAAGTTTTCTTCTAAAGCTTCAGTGAAGTTTAATCCTTTATTATTAAGGTATAAATAATCTTTTTCAAAAAAGTCATTTGATATATATATGTCTGTCCAACTATCGCCATTAAAATCACTTAATGTGATGCCTAGTCCAAATCCAATAGCACTTGTATAAATGTTGTTCTCGTTAGAAACATCTAAAAATATTCCATTTTCGTTTTTTAATAATTTGTTCCCTTGAGAGGTAGGAACATTACGTTGATCTTTAATAAGATCATACCCACCTACAGACCTAATAGAATTATTTAGTAGGTAACAGTCTAAATCGCCATCTTTATCATAATCAAAGAATGCAGATTGTACTGAGAGTCCTACGATATCTAACCCATATTTTTTTGATTCCTCTGTGAATGTTAGATCTCCGTTGTTAATAAATAATTCATTGTGTCTGTTCGGATGCTCACTAGGTGGCCCCGCTTTGCAGACGTAAATATCTAATAAATTATCATTGTTGATGTCTACGAAAGTTACGCCAGAAGACCATACATTAGAACAAGAGACGCCTGCACTTACAGTGATATCCTCAAATTCCCAGTTACCTTTATTTAAGTATAATTTATTGTCTACTAAATTTCCCGTAAAATAGATGTCTAGTAATCCATCATTATTAATGTCGCCCAAAGCTACGCCGCCGCCATTATAAAAATTTCGATAGGTATAAGGGTTTAGTTCTTCTGTATACGCTAATTTATTTTGAAAAGTAATTCCTGTAGATTCTCCTTTTAATTCGAATAACTTATTTTCATTCTTTGGATAATTACATGAAAATAGGGTTAAAATAGGTAGTATAAATAGATATATTTTTCTCATCTATTATGATGTAATTTAAAAAAAGGGATACTTTATAAAAGTATCCCTTTTTATTCAAATAATTGGTATTATTTATGTTCTAGTAGCCAGGGTTCTGTGTTAAAGTTCCGTTACTAGCATCAATTTGTTCTTGAGGTATTGGGAATACATTTTTAGATGCAGCAGATGTTGGCTTTTCCCACCAAGCATCATTATATTTTCCAAATCTGATAAGATCGGATCTTCTTGTTACTTCCATAAACATTTCTCTACCTCTTTCTGCTAAAAACTCTTCTGCAGTTAAAGATCCTAAAGCATCTGTTAAACCAGCTCTTGCTCTAATAGTGTTTACATCTGGTAAAGCTAAAGACCAAGCTCCTGCCGCTCTTGCAATTCCTTCAGCTCTGATTAGGTATAAATCTCCAAGACGAACAATTGGAAAGTCATTATCCATGTTATCTCTTTGTCCTTGTCTAAAGCTAAACTTACCTAAACGTGCTCCACCTTTTCTAGATGCATTTGGCTCAAGTTCATTAATATCTGTTGAATAATTTAATTCTAAATCATCGCCTGTTGCCGCGTAATCCAAAATTACAGATCCTTCGTAATCTGATTGTGCACCAACGATAAAGTTGGCAGACTTTCTTTCATCCGTATCATCATAAGAATTATAAAAATCTTCTAAAGCGGAGTAACCGTTCCAAGGTTGATTTTGTAAATTCCAAGTAAATTGGCTAGAATAATGTAGTGTCATTTGTGCGAAATTCATATTTGTACCGGTAACATTGTCATAGGCAATTGACCAAATTATTTCTGGATTATTTTGGTTGTTAGGTGCAAATACGGCAGCATAACCTTCTAACTCATCTGGGTCACTTGCAACAGAAGGTCTTTGTGCAACATTAGGTGTAGCACAACCATCATCACATAAAACATAACCACCATTGTCAATTACATAGCCTGCAGCTGTTGCTGCTTCAGTATATCTAGGTGTTCCTGCATATACTTCGGCATTTAAATATAATTTAGCCAATAAACCTAATGCGGCATATTGATTAATTCTATAAGGATCTGGCGCAGTAGTTAAAGGGCTTGCAGATAAATCCATAGTTGGAGTAATTGCTGCAACACCTAAAGCTCCTAAAAGCTCAGATTCAACAAAATTGAAAACAGCAGCTCTTGTTGCTTGAGGTGCATCTTCTCCCGGTGTTGTTACAATTTTTACTCTACCATATAAATCTAATAAACGCAAGTAAAAGAATGCACGTAATGCTCTTACTTGAGCTGTCTGGTTGTCATCTAGTGTCCCAGCAGCTAATGCAGTATTACATGCTCCTATTGCGGAGTATTGAGCTCCCCATGTATCATTTACTGGTCCGTTACCTGGGCCGTATGTATGTCTATGCATATCAATCCAAATACCGCCATCATACCAGTCACCACCTTTTTGGGTTACTGCCATTTCATCAGTAGAAACAGATTGCACTGACCAATATCCGCCATGATTTGCAGAGCCTGATTCTCTCAACTGATTATATGCAGAACTTACAGCATCACTGGGTCCTGATCCTCCACCATCGAAGGTTCCAAAAGTTGGTTCTTCTCCGTTAAATGGAGCATCAACCTCACCTACTAAGGTTTCTTCTAAATCCGTACAGGCACTTATAGCTACAAGTGCGCCGCACATTAAAAATAATTTATATATATTTTTCATTGCTTATTTTTTAAAAGTTAACATTTACACCTAAGGTTACTGTTCTAGATGCAAAATAATTGTATCTTCTGTCAATACCAGGAGTTAATGGGTCAGCATTTAATCCTAAGAATCCACCATTGTCAATAGAACCTTTATCAGCTAAAGATGGCTCAGGATCTGCGCCAGTATAGCCAGTGATAGTAAATAAGTTTTGACCACTTAAAGAAACTCTTAATCCTTTGATATATTTATTTTCTCCCATGTTAAATCTATAACCTACTGATAGGTTATCTAATTTCACGAAATCTGCTTTTTCAACATATAGAGAACTAAATTTAGCATTTGTTATAGTTGGTTCTGCTAATTCAGTGTTAACGAAGTTATACGATCCTTGACTACCAACTCTTGGTTCGTAGAATACTCTAAAGTTGTTTACCAAGCTGTGACCAAATGCACCTCTAAAGAAGGCATTAAAATCCCAGTTTTTATAGGTAATTGAGTGAGACCAACCTAATTCAAAATCAGGAATACCTTTTCCTAATTTAGCTAAATCACCATCACGTACCCCGTCACCATCTTCATCAATAATATTGCTAATTAATTGATCTGCTTGAATAGTACCATCACCGTTTACATCTACAAAAGTCTGACTTCCATCAACGATATCTCCAGTCCAGATAGGTCCCCATATTTCTCCAATCGCTTGTCCCGGAGCAACTAAGATTACTGCAGTTTCATTCTGACCAGGGGCTCCTAAGTTTCCTCTAAGTGTAGTGGCGTCAAATTTTTCTAATTCTGTTTTGTAGCTAGATAGAACTAAACCTGAATTATATGTGAAATCATCTTTTTTTACGATATCATAATTAACAGCTAGTTCAAAACCTTTAGTAGATAAATCTCCACCGTTTTCAACACGACTACCTGTTGGGTATACAGCAACATCTACTGCTCTTTCCAATATGAAATCAGATACAGTACGCGTATATAAATCTAAAGTTGTAGATAAGCGACCAGAGTTGTATTCAAATCCTAAGTTTGTTTCAGCTTTTTCCTCCCATTTTAAATCAGGGTTTGCATCTGTTACTTGGTTGGTACTTAATAAATCTGCAGTTGGTTCAAATCTAGCATTTGCTAAACCGTAATCTGAAGGTAAAGAACCTGTAACACCATAACCTAAACGTACTTTAAATAATTCTGTATTATTTAAATTTAAGTATTTGTTCAAATCTACACCTAAACCTAAAGCAGGGAATAGACCCCATTTATTATTTTCTCCTAATTTAGTAGAACCTTCTCTACGGATAGAAGCGTTGAAATAAATTGCATCATCAAAAGTAGCATTCATTCTACCAAAGAAAGCAATGATTTTCTGATCAGGAGAGCGGTCACTGCTAATATCTATTTGACCAGCATTAATTTTGTCCTGAGACCATTCTAAAGCATCTATATATGCAAGATCATCGTTTGGAAAATCTCCTGCAGATAAGAAATAGCTATTAGTGCTTTCTTGTTGCCAAGAATATCCAGCCGTAAATTTCATATTTAAATCATCAATAGGATTAAAGTTGTAATCCCCATATGCTTCAAACAACTTGAATCTACTTTCACCAGAAGTTATTCTAGCTAAACCTTTACGAAGTGGGCTAGTTGCTGCACCTCTAAATAATGAAGTAGTTCTGTAATATTCTGAATTTGTATATTTTGAAGTTTGTTCTGAGTATATTGCATTTAGTACTAAATCATTTGATACAGAGTACTTGAAATTTGCGCTATACGTAAATTCATTACGGCTTCCTGTGTTTGTATTTTGATCTACAATAGAAACTGGGTTAAAACTATCAAATAAACCTAAAGTCTCAAAATATCCTCCATAAGGTTCTGCGTTGTAAGGGTAAGGAGAATTAACTCCTAATACAGGAGCAGTTGGATTGTAAAGAATAGCATAACGTAATGCTTCATTAAAACCGAAATCAGAATCTCTTTTAGTATAAGAAGCATTGAAGTCTATCTTAAGTTTATCATCTAAAATAGACGTAGTTGCGTTAAACCTAGTATTAAATTGATCAAACCCTGATTTGTCTAATATACCTTGAGCATCTCTAAAGTTAGTAGATAATCTGAAGTTAGTTAATTCTTGTCCACCAGAGATAGAAACATTGTGGATATTAGAGATAGCATTTCTTGTGACTAAATCTAGCCAGTCTATATTACTCCCTAAATCTGTTCCTCCTGCAGTAGCGAACTCGCTAGCAGACATTCTATCAATTGTATTTGAAATTGAAGAAGAAGCTACAGATCCGTTATAACTAACCTCTGTAGAACCAGCTCTTCCACTTTTAGTGGTCACAATAATTACACCACTAGAACCTCTTGATCCGTAGATTGCAGCTGCAGAACCATCTTTTAAAACGGTCATGCTCGCAATATCACTCGGGTCAATGTTATTTAATGAGGCGCCAATTACGCCATCAATAACTACCAATGGTTGTGAGTTTGAACCTACTGTAGAAATACCTCTTAAACGAATAACAGCGTCTTCATTTGGATTACCACCTTTGTTGTAGATACTTAAACCTGCAACTTTACCTTGAAGTAACTCGGAAGGATTGTTTATTGTCCCTTTGTTAAACTCTTCTTCACTTACTTGAGTTACTGCTGAAGTTATTTCTTTTTTGGTCGTAGTACCGTAACCTACGATAACAACTTCGGCAAGGGCTTGCGCATCCTCGGCTAAAGTTACATCAATAGTTGCTTTTCCATTTACAACAACTTCGGATGTCTTATATCCTATATAACTAAATACTAGTATAGCATCAGAGGCTACGTTGTTTAATGAAAAATTCCCGTCAAAATCGGTTTGAGTTCCGTTTGTCGTACCTTTTACTAGAACACTCGCTCCAGGTAGAGGTCCACTAGCATCAGAAACGGTTCCTGATACCTCCTGTGCTTGTATCATGCCAAAGCATAGAAATGCCCCAGCAATAAGCAAGCTTTTAAATAGCTTAATCTTCATAGATAATTAATTTAAGTTGAGTTAATTTAAATTCAAAAGTTAAAAATATGCAAAATACTTGTTAAAGTTATTGGGTGTCATCATTATAAGTTTACGAAAACGGTTTCGTGTTGATAACTTTGCTTAATTGCAATAATTTTAAATTAAACACCTGTAGATTGGATATTTCTTAAAATTTCCTGATTATTGTGCGAATTTCAAAATTTAAAACAAAGATACACTTTTATTTTTTTCTTAAATTTTGTAAGATAGAGGGGTCAATTGTTAAAAAACTAATATTTGCTGTGGGGTGCGAATTTATATGTTAATTTAACCTATTAATTGAATTAACTACTCAAAAATCAAACATGTTAAAGCGAAAAATAACACTAAAACACATTGCTAGAGAATTGGAAGTTTCGATTTCTACAGTTTCTAAGGCACTTAAAAATAGTGAAGAAATTAGCAGGGATACTAAGGAGAAAATTCAGGCCTTCGCAAAACTTTACAACTACAAACCAAACAATATTGCTATTAGCTTAAAGAATAAAAGCACTAAAAATATTGCGGTAATTATACCTGACATTGTTCATCATTTTTTTACTACTGTTTTCCATGGAATAGAAAAGATTGCCAATGAGAAAGGGTATAATGTAATTCTATGTGTATCTGATGAATCTTTTGATAAAGAAGTGATAAACATGGAAATTCTTGCCAATGGAAGTGTGGATGGTTTTATCATGTCCTTATCTTCTGAAACTCAGCTTAAGAATGATTATAACCATTTAAAGGAGCTTACGGAGCAAGGAATTCCTTTGGTTTTATTTGATCGGGTTACGGATCAAGTAGCATGTGATAAGGTGTTAATTAATGATAAGGATGGTGCCTACAGATCCGTAAAGAAGTTAATTGAAAATGGTAAAAAGCGAATAGCTTTGGTTGCTACAGAAGACTATTTAAGTGTGAGTAAAGAAAGGGCTGATGGTTATTTTCAGGCTTTAAAGGAGTTTAATATAGCGGTAGAAGATAACTTGATATTAAAATTACCTTCTATGAGTAGTGTAGAAGGAGATGCGATGGAATCCTTCCTTAAAAAAGAAAAGGTAGATGCTGTATTATGTGTAAATGAAATTTATGCGATTCACGGCATGCGGATTGCCCAAAAGCTTGGGTTTAAAATTCCGGAGGATATAGAATTTATCGGATTTACAGATGGAATTTTATCAAAATTTTCAAATCCTACATTAACTGCAGTGGCACAACACGGGGAGAAAATGGGAGAGATTTCTGCGGAAATGTTGATAGAGAAGATAGAAAGTGAAAATGATGTAGAAACCTATCGTACAGAAATTTTAGAGCCAACAATTATAGAACGAGAATCAACCTTAAATGCGTAAGAATTAGAGAATATTTATAATGGATAAGAATAGTACAGGTTTCATATTTGATTTAGATGGTGTCATTGTTGATACGGCAAAATATCATTATTTGGCTTGGAGGAAACTGGCCAATGAATTAGGCTTTGAGTTTACTCATGAGCAAAATGAATTATTTAAAGGAGTAAGCAGAAAAAGATGTTTAGAAATTTTATTGGACATTGGTGGTGTTAAGGCTACGCAACAACAGTTTGATACGTGGATGGTGGAGAAAAATGTAGACTATCTAGCCTACATTGAAAATATGAATGCTTCAGAGATTTTACCAGATGTGCCCAAAGTACTAGAATATCTAAAGAATAAAAACATTCCTATTGCCTTAGGTTCTGCAAGTAAAAATGCAAAGCCTATTTTAGAGAAAGTAAATTTATTGTCTTATTTCGATATTATTGTAGATGGTAATAATGTTACAAAGGCTAAACCAGATCCGGAAGTTTTTTTGATTGCTGCAGATCAATTAGGGGTAAAGCCAAGCAACTGTATTGTTTTTGAAGATGCCGTAGCGGGAATAGAGGCTGCTAACGCTGCTGGAATGATCAGTATTGGTATCGGTGATGCCGATATTTTAAATCAGGCAACATATAATTTTAATGATTTTACAGAAATAGAGTTATCATTTTTAGACACACTTATTTCTCAAAAGTACTAATTATGGTCTTGGCATAATTACAATATTCTCCAAGAACTCAACATATTTAATTTAAAAGAATGAATCAAGATTATATAAAGCCAAATGATTGGTCAATTATAGAGGAAGGTTTTGATAAAGAACGTGTAAAATCTTCAGAAAGTTTATTTAGCATAGGAAACGGCGCCATGGGGCAACGTGCTAATTTTGAAGAAAAATATACGGGTCACACCTTTCAAGGAAGCTATATAGCAGGTGTTTATTATCCGGATAAAACACGTGTGGGCTGGTGGAAAAATGGGTATCCAGAATATTTTGCCAAAGTGTTAAATGCGCCAAATTGGATCGGCATTGATGTTCTGATAAACGGAGTTTATTTAGATTTAAATACTTGTAAAGCTGTTGCTGGCTACAAGAGAGAGCTTAATATGAAAGAGGGTTGGTATCAACGCTCTTTTGAGGCAACATTGCCCAATGATATAGTGGTTAAGGTTAAAGCAACTCGCTTTTTAAGTTTAGATATCAATGAAATAGGAGCTATTCAGTATGAGCTCACATCAGTTGGGTCAGATGCGGAAATTATTTTTGAACCTTTTTTAGATAGTGGTATCACCAATGAAGATAGTAATTGGGATGATAAGTTTTGGAATACCACGGCTATTTCTTCAGAAATGAATCAGGCTTTTATTGAGGCACATACCATGAAAACTAATTTTGCGACCTGCACATTTATGCAGTCTCAAATGCTGTATAAGGGTGAGGTTAGTGCTCAAAAACCTGTAGAGACAAGGACAGAATTTTTAATAAAACATTCTTATTCTCAAAAAGTAAAAAAGGGAGAAGCAGTAACGCTTCAAAAATTTGGAGGGTATACCGTGGACCAAAATCATAAAGCATCTGCCTTGGTTGCGGCAGCAAAAACAGCTTTGAAAAAAGCATCAAGCTTGGGCTTCGATTCGCTTTTAGAAAAGCAGAAATTAGCATGGGCTAAGATTTGGGAAATGAGTGATATTACTATTGTTGGCGATGTAAAAGCACAACAAGGTATTAGATTCAATATTTTCCAATTGAATCAAACATATTTAGGAACGGATTCTCGTTTAAATATTGGCCCAAAAGGATTTACAGGTGAGAAGTATGGAGGAAGCACCTATTGGGATACGGAAGCGTATTGTATTCCGTTTTACATGGCTACTAAGGAACAAAAGGTTGCGCGTAATCTTTTAGAATACCGATACAATCATTTAGAAAAAGCAATTGAAAATGCGCAGAAGTTAGGGTTCTCTAACGGTGCAGCATTATACCCTATGGTAACCATGAATGGTGAAGAGTGCCATAATGAATGGGAAATTACTTTTGAGGAAATTCATAGAAATGGGGCTATAGCTTTCGCTATATATAATTATTACCGTTATACTGGAGATTATACGTATATACCAGAAATGGGGCTAGAAGTTCTCATCGGAATTGCGCGTTTCTGGCACCAAAGGGCAACTTTTTCTACCCAAAAAGAAAGTTATGTAATTTTAGGCGTTACCGGTCCTAATGAGTATGAGAACAACGTTAATAATAACTGGTATACAAACTATTTAGCAAAATGGTGTATCAGCTACACTTTAGAGCAACTAGAAAAGGTCAAAGATGGGTATTCAGAAGATTATCACAGGATTATAGGGGTCACTAAACTTTCTGAGAATGAGACAGAAAAATGGGGAGAAGTGGCTAATAACATGTACTTTCCTTTTTCAAAAGAACATGATGTTTTTCTACAGCAAGACGGGTTCTTGGATAAGGAATTAATATCCGTAGCGAATTTACCAAAATCTCAACGCCCTATTAATCAGAAATGGAGTTGGGATCGCATTTTGCGTTCTCCCTATATAAAACAAGCAGATACCTTGCAAGGATTTTATCTTTTTGAAGATCAATTTTCGCTGGAGTCATTAGAGAAGCATTTTGATTTTTATGAGCCATTTACGGTACATGAATCATCTTTGTCTCCTTGTGTACATAGTATTCAAGCCGCTAAATTAAATAGAATGGAACAAGCGTATACGTTTTATTTGCGCACTTCTAGATTAGATTTAGATGATTATAATAAGGAGGTTGAAGAAGGATTGCATATTACCTCTATGGCAGGTACTTGGATGAGTATCGTAGAAGGTTTTGGAGGCATGCGTGTAGTGGAAGATAAATTATCTTTTATTCCTCGAATTCCAGAGCAGTGGGAGACTTATTCCTTCAAAATTAATTTTAGAAAGCGCATCTTAAAAGTTACGGTTTCGCAAAAAGAAACGAAGTTTCAGCTAGAAGGAACAGAAGAGACCTCTATACGGGTACATGGAAAGCGTGTGGTCATCACTCCTAATAAAGAAACAATAGTTTCTAATTAAAGTGTATCGATGAGAAAATGGTATGCTTTACTCATTTTAGTCATAATTTTTGCCTGTAAGAATGATAAAAAAGAAGAAAAAATCATGAAACCTACAAGTTCAATTAAAAAGAAGGAAGTAGTATACCAAGTGTTTACACGTCTTTTTGGAAATACAAATACAACCAACAAACCTTGGGGTACTATTGAAGAAAACGGAGTGGGAAAATTTTCTGATTTCACAGAAAAAGCGTTGACCGAAATTAAAGATTTAGGCGTAACACATATTTGGTATACCGGTATTCCCCATCATGATGTTATTAGAGATTATACGGCAATTGGCATTTCTAATGATGATCCGGATATTGTAAAAGGTAGAGCCGGTTCTCCATATGCAGTAAAAGATTATTACAATGTAAATCCAGATTTAGCAGATGATCCTAAAAATAGATTAAAAGAGTTTCAAGCATTAATTAAGCGTACGCACAAAGTAGGTTTAAAACTTATTATTGATATTGTTCCTAATCATGTGGCGCGCAATTATGAAGGTAAAACAACCCCTAAAGGTCAAGAGCCATTTGGAGCGTCTGATGATACCTCTGTAGAATACCATCGGGATAATAATTTTTATTACATCCCAAATGCGGAGTTTCAAGTTCCGCAATGGCAAGATGGATATCAACCTCTAGGAGGAGAAAAGATTAGTTGGGCAGATGGAAAATATACTGAGATTCCTGCGAGATGGACGGGTAATGGTTCTAGATTAGCACAACCAGATAGGAATGATTGGTATGAAACTGTAAAAGTTAATTATGGAGTACGGCCAGATGGTTCTTATGATTTTGAGGTGCTTCCTGATGATTTTGGTGCCAAAGATTATAAAAGCCATTTTGAGTTTTGGCAGGATAAAAATGTGCCAGATTCATGGGTAAAATTTAAAGACATTGCATTGTATTGGTTGGCAATGGGTGTAGATGGTTTTCGTTTTGATATGGCAGAAATGGTACCGGTGGAGTTTTGGAGCTATATGAATTCAAACATCAAAATGCAAAATTCAACCGCTTTTCTATTGGCGGAAGTGTATAATCCTGATTTGTATCGGACTTACATTTATAAAGGAAAAATGGATTATCTGTATGATAAGGTAGAACTCTATGATAGTCTTAAACATATCATGGCTGGTCATGGGTGGACAGATCATATAGAAACGGTAGAACGTGGTATGAAAGATATCGAGCACCATATGCTTCGTTTTTTAGAAAATCATGATGAGCAGCGTATTGCGAGTCCTGAATTTGCAGGAGACGCTAAAATTGCAAAACCTGCAATGGTAGTGTCTGCTACCTTAAGTACGGCGCCTACCATGATTTATTTTGGGCAAGAAGTAGGAGAGCCGGGAGCAGAGAACGCAGGTTTTGGGAGCCCAAGCAGAACATCAATATTTGATTATATTGGAGTGCCAACATTTCAGCGTTGGGTGAATAACAAAAAATTTGACGGAGGACAGTCTACTGAAGACGAGAAAAATTTACGAGATTTTTATAAGCGCCTTTTAAATTTCACCATTGGGAGTAGTGCTTTGATGGGGCAATATCAAGAAATTCATTATTATAATAAGGACCATACAGAAGGTTACGATCATCGTGTATTTACATTTTGTAGATGGTCTGATGATGAAAAATTAATTATAGTTACAAATTTTGATAAAGAAAAGACGTACGATTTTACGTTAAAAGTTCCGGAGTTTATGATTGAAGAATGGAAGCTGTCATCAGGAATATTTCCAATGGAAGATCAATTATACCATATTTCAAATCCAGAATTAAAAGTGACGGATACTAAAATAGGTGAGTTCTCCTTACAAATAAAGCCTTTAGAATCATTTATCTTTAAATTAAAATAATGGAAATGAAAAGCATAACAATGCTTCTTTTTCTGCTAGTCGCTAGTTCGTGTATGAAAAATAAATCGCTATTAGTTATTGGGCATCGTGGAGCAATGGGTCACGAGACCGAAAATACAATTCCTTCTATAAAAAAAGCTTTAGAATTAGACGTGGACATGATAGAGATTGATGTCTTCAAAATTGCAAGTGGCGAAATAGTTGTTTTTCATGATGATGCTATTGATCGGTTAACAGACGGAGTAGGGGATATTGAAGAATATACATGGAGCCAATTGCAAAAAGTTACAGTAAAGGGAAATCATAAGATACCTTTACTCACGGAAGTGATACATGTAATTGATAGAAAGGTTCCTTTAAATATAGAATTGAAAGGCGCAGGAACTGCTAAGGATGTTAATGGCATTATAGCAGCATACCTCAAAGAGGGCTGGGTGTTAGATGATTTTTTAATTTCAAGCTTTAATTGGAATGAACTTAAAGTGATGCGTATGGAAAATGCGAGGATTAAAATTGCTGTGTTGATAGAAAATGATGATCCCCGAGAAGCCTTACCTTTAGCAAAAGAATTAAAGGCAGTGGCTATTAATCCAGATTTTGAAAAACTTACTTTGACAATAGCAGATGAAATAAAAGCAGCAGGATTTAAAATTTATCCATGGACCGTTAATGAGCCAGAGGCAATTGATGAAATGATACAAATTGGTGTAGATGGTGTATTTACCAACTTTCCAGAAAGAATAAAATAAATAATGTTTGATGTTATTATAGTAGGTGGCGGGGCAGCTGGTTTTTATGCTGCAATCCATATCGCAGAAACAAATCCTGCTTTCAAAATAGCTATACTAGAACGTGGTAAAGAAGTACTAACAAAAGTTAAAGTTTCTGGTGGTGGGCGCTGCAATGTAACACATGCAGAATTTGATCCTAATGAATTGGTTAAAAATTACCCAAGAGGAGAAAAAGAATTACGCGGACCTTTTCATACCTATTGTAGCGGAGATACTATTGCTTTTTTCGATAAAAGAGGAATTACACTTAAGATAGAAGAAGATGGAAGGATGTTTCCGGAAAGTAATACCTCGCAAACCATAGTAGATTGTTTTACCAGTGAAGCAGAGCGCTTGGGTATAAAATTACTTAGGAATAGTTCTGTTGTAGCTATTGAGACTGTTCAGGAATCTGAAGAATCACCTTTGGAGGGTTGGATGATAACATCTATTCAGAAAAAATATTACGCTAAAAAACTATTAGTTACTACAGGGAGTAATCCAAAAATATGGAAGCTTTTAGAGAAATTAGGGCATACGATAGTGCCGCCAGTTCCGTCATTATTTACCTTTAATATTAAAGATAATCGTATAGATGGTATTCCAGGGGTAAGCACTTATGCTTCGGTAGAAGTGTTGGAAAAAACCTTGCCAAGTAAAGTAACCATCCATCTAAAAACTAAAGTAGCCTCGAAGGCATTATTAGTTTCAGATGGTCCTTTACTAATTACGCATTGGGGTATGAGCGGGCCGGCGATTTTAAAGCTTTCTGCTTGGGGTGCTAGAATGTTGAATGATTGGAATTACCGTTTTAAGATTAAAGTAAATTGGCTTCCTGACTATGAAGAGGAAGGAATGTTGCAATTACTACTTCAAATAAAAGGAGTAGAAGCAAAAAAAACGGTGTTGCGTACAAATGCAGTAGCTATTCCTAAAAGGCTCTGGGTTAATTTAGTAAAGGCTTCAGATATTTCAGAAGAAGTGAAATGGGCAGATGTTACTAAGGTTCAATTACAGCAATTAGCAAAAGAATTAACCGCAGGAGAATATCATGTAGATGGTAAAAGTACGTTTAAAGAAGAATTTGTTACCGCCGGCGGGGTAGATTTGAAAGAAATTAATTTTAAAACCTATGAAAGCAAAATAGTAGCTAATTTGTTTTTTGCAGGAGAGGTTATAAATGTGGACGCCATAACAGGGGGTTTTAATTTTCAAAATGCATGGACTAGCGGATATATTTCTGCTCAGGCAATTGCCGCTAAAGAATAATTTCATGACAACCTATATTTTACTTTTACGAGGCATAAATGTTTCGGGTCAGAAAAAAATTAAGATGGTAGATTTGAAACTGGCTCTTGAAAAGTTAGGTTTGAAAAATGTACAAACTTATATACAAAGTGGTAACGTAGTTTTTGAATCAGATGAATTATCAAAGCCAATTTTGATTGCTTCTATTGAAAGCCTGATTCTAAAAACATTTGAATTTGAAGTTCCAGCACTGCTTTTCGAAGCAAAAGAAATTAAATTAATTTTAGAAAATTCGCCATACTTAGCGGCTGAAACCGTAGCAGCAAACCATTCTTACTTTGTACTTTTTAAAACACCAGCAGAAGATTCTTTGAAACAAAAACTGCAATCAGAGACATTTTTAAATGAAGAATTTAGCATTTCATCAGCATGCATTTACTTGAAATGTAATGTAGGTTATGGTAAAGCAAAGTGCAACAATAATTTTTTTGAACGAAAACTGAAAATCCAAACAACCACGAGAAATTATAAAACGATGTCTAAATTAGTGGCGCTTGCTGGGGTTTTTAATTGAGCTCCCAGATTTTATAGTTTAGTGCAGTGGCGAAGCAAACCCAAAGTAAATAAGGAATAAGAAGGTAAGCGGCCGTAGTATGTACCACTTTAAACCAGCGGATGGTGAGTATAATAAGGATCAATAGTGTCAAAATCACCACCAATGCCCAGAAGGGTTGCTTTAATCCAAAGAAGACAATACTCCACAAGGCATTAAAAAGTAGCTGAAATATAAAATGGTACAAAGCGGTTTTTACCCAAATATGATGAAATCCTTTAGCCCAAACCAATCCGGCCGAAATACCCATCATTACATACAATACACTCCAAACCGGAGCAAAAACAGCGTTAGGTGGGTTAAAACTAGGTTTGTTAAGTGCAGGATACCAATCTAAAATGGAGGCCTTTGTGGCAAAGCCAGATAAAAATCCTATAACCAAGCAAATGGCAACAGCGATACTAATATAATATATTTGTTTTTTCAAAATACATGTGGGTGTCTCGCATCTAAAATAGTGATTTAATTTTATTGTTAATAATGGAATTGCACTTAAAAACTATCTTTGTAACAAAATTGAAACTTCATGATTGAAAAAGACTTTATTCCTTCGGCTTATAACCAAACAATTACAGAAGGTAAAGTAAGCTATAAATCACCTAGTAATATTGCTTTGGTTAAGTACTGGGGAAAGAAAGAAAATCAATTACCACAGAATCCGTCTATAAGTTTTACGCTAGATGCTTGTGCCACCACAACCACAGTATCTTTTAAAAAACTGGATAAATTATCGGATCATTATTCATTTGATTTATGGTTTGAAGGAAAGGTAAAGGAAGATTTTAAGCCTAAGATAGAGACCTTCTTTTCTAGGGTAGCGGTATACTTACCATTTTTAAAAGCGTATCATTTTACGATAGAAACATCTAACTCTTTTCCACATAGTAGCGGTATCGCATCTTCTGCAAGCGGAATGTCTGCCTTAGCTTTATGTTTGGTGGCTTTAGAAAAACAACTAAATCCAGAAATGAACGAGGATTATTTTGTTCAGAAAGCATCTTTTTTAGCCAGATTAGGGTCGGGGAGTGCATGTAGAAGTATTGAGGGTGATATTGTGCAATGGGGTAAGCATGAAAAAACAAAAGGGAGTTCAGATTTGTTTGGTATAAAGTATCCTTATGATGTACATGATAATTTTAAACGTTTTCATGATACTATCTTACTCGTAGATAAAGGTCAAAAGCAAGTAAGTAGTACGGTAGGGCACAATTTAATGCATAATCATCCTTTTGCAATACAGCGTTTTGAGCAAGCGCATGACAATTTAGATAAATTAATTACTGTTTTTAAAAGCGGTGATTTAAAAGAATTTATAGCTATTGTAGAAAGTGAGGCCTTAACCTTACATGCTATGATGATGACAAGTATGCCTTATTTTATTTTAATGAAACCCAATACTTTGGAAATCATTAATAAAATATGGGAGTTTAGAGAAAAATCTGGTTCAAATGTTTGCTTTACTTTGGATGCAGGAGCCAATGTTCATGTACTCTATCCTGAAAATGAAAAAGATATTGTTTTTCAATTTATTAAAGAAGAGTTAATTGCATATTGTGAAAACCAGCAGTATATTTGTGACCGAATTGGATTTGGTGCTAAACAATTAAAAATGAATGCCTAACGACTATAATTAAAGCTAATTATTTGCGTTATTGAGGAAGGTATAAAGTGATTGTTACAGTTATAAATGGGTTGAAGCTCATTTAAAGTGTAATAATTTGTTAATTTAGTACTAAGTTAAAACAATCAAAAAGGTGAAGGGACCATTATTTTATTCAAAAATTTTACTTTTCGGAGAATATGGAATTATAAAAGATTCGAAAGGATTGTCCATACCTTATAATTTCTTTAAAGGAGCTTTAAAATCTGATGATAATTTATCTGAAGAGGCAAAGAAGTCTAATGAAAGTTTGGAACGTTTTGCTGCATATCTTGAAGAATTAGCAATAGATAACCCAGAATTAGTAGCTTTCGATGTAGCCTCGCTGAAAAATGATGTGGCTCAAGGAATGTATTTTGATAGTTCTATACCACAAGGATATGGTGTAGGGAGTAGCGGTGCTTTAGTTGCTGCTATATATGATAAATACGCCTTTGATAAAATAACAGTTTTAGAGAATCTTACTAGAGAAAAATTACTAACCTTAAAAACTATTTTTGGGAAAATGGAATCATTTTTTCATGGGAAGTCTTCAGGTCTAGATCCTTTAAATAGTTACTTAAGCTTACCTATTTTAATTAATTCTAAAGATAATATTGAATCGACTAGCATTCCTTCTCAAAACGCAGAAGGTAAAGGTGCTGTGTTTTTGTTAGATAGTGGTATTGTTGGAGAAACGGCACCAATGGTGCAAATTTTTATGGAGCAAATGAAAGAAAAAGGCTTCCGTAAAATGTTAAAAGAACAATTTATTAAACACACAGATGCCTGTGTAGAAGATTTTGTAAGCGGTAACGTAAGTTCTCTTTTTGGAAATTTAAAGCAACTTTCTCATGTAGTTTTAGATAACTTTAAACCAATGATTCCAGTGGAGTTTCATAAACTTTGGAAGCACGGGATTGATACGAACGAATACTACTTGAAACTTTGTGGTTCTGGTGGTGGTGGTTATATCCTAGGATTTACTGAAGATTTTGAGAAAGCTAAAAAATCCTTGAATGGTCATAAATTAGAAGTAGTCTATAACTTCTAAAAACAATCCGCATGCTTAATAGAAAAAACAAGCTCCTGCTTTTAAAGTTATTGAGTCTGTTTTCTGTTGTTAGGGGGTACAATATTTTAATTATTGTAATCGCCCAATATTTAGCATCTATTTATATCTTATCACCTAATTTACCACTCCGCAAAGTGGTTTTTGATTTTAATCTTTTCCTTATTGTTTTATCTTCTGCCATGGTTATTGCAGCGGGTTATATCATAAATAATTTTTACGATGCAGAAAAAGATCTGATAAATAAGCCGCGCAAAACAATGCTAGATAGGTTGGTAAGTCAACGTTTTAAACTAAGCACTTATTTTGTCTTAAATTTTTTAGCAGCCTTAGTCGCAAGCTATGTTTCTTTCAAAGCTGTTTTGTTTTTCTCTTCGTATATTTTCGGAATTTGGATCTATTCACACAAGTTAAAAAGAATCCCATTTGTAGGTAATTTTATTTCGGCCACACTTGCCGTGGCGCCCTTTTTTGTAGTTTTTGTATATTATAAAAACTTTGAATCGGTCATATTTGTGCATGCACTATTTTTATTTTTAGTCATTTTAGCACGAGAACTAATCAAAGATTTAGAGAATATGGCAGGAGATTTGGCTCAGAATTATAAAACGATCCCTATTCTCTATGGGGAGAATACCTCAAAAACTATTATTGGTATGTTGTTTCTTCTGACTTTAATTCCTTCCATGCTATTGATCTTTAAATTTGATGTAGGATACATGTACGGCTATTTTATAGCTTGTGTTGTTTTGCTGCTGCTATGCCTAGTTTTGTTGTTGCGTTCAGATTCTAAAAAACACTACATCTTATTACATAATATTCTAAAGCTTATTATTATCGCAGGGGTTTTTAGTATCTTGTTGATTAATGTAGATCTGGTATTAAATAGAATTTTATAGATGAATAATTTACTTAAAGTAGCCTTAGCACAAATTTCTCCTGTGTGGTTAGATAAAGAAGCAACCCTAAAGAAAATAGAATCTTCCATTGCAGAAGCCGCAGCTCAAAAAACAGAATTAATAGTTTTTGGCGAGGCGTTATTACCAGGATATCCGTTTTGGTTGGCGCTAACAGAAGGTGCTTCTTGGGATTTAAAAGTAAATAAAGAAATTCATGCACACTACGTTCGTAATGCGATACAGGTTGAAGCAGGAGAACTAGACTCGGTTTGTAATTTAGCAAAGGAGCATTCTATAGCTATTTATTTAGGTATTATGGAACGTGCAAAAAATAGAGGAGGCCATAGTATTTACTGTTCACTTGTCTATATTAATGAACAAGGAGAGATAAAATCGGTGCACCGAAAATTGCAGCCTACCTATGATGAGCGATTAACTTGGGCTCCAGGAGACGGTAATGGTTTGCAAGTTCATCCTTTAAAAGAATTTACGGTTGGCGGGTTAAACTGTTGGGAAAATTGGATGCCATTACCTCGTACAGCGCTTTACGGTTTAGGAGAAAATTTACATATTGCTGTTTGGCCAGGTAGTGACCATAATACCAAAGATATTACTCGTTTTATTGCACGGGAATCTCGTAGTTATGTAATATCTGTATCTTCTCTAATGAAGAAAACAGATTTCCCTAAAGCTACTCCGCATATAGAAGCAATTTTAGAAAAATCTCCCGAAGTTTTAGCCAATGGAGGATCTTGCATTGCTGGCCCAGATGGGGAATGGCTTGTGGAACCTGTTTTGGATACGGAAGGTCTTATCTATCATACCTTAGATTTTAATCGGGTATATGAAGAGCGCCAGAATTTTGATGTGGTAGGGCATTACTCTAGGCCAGATGTTACCAAGTTAACGGTAAATAGAGAACGACAATCCACTGTAGCGTACACCGATTAAGAACTAATTTTAACTTTATCTAACCTAGACAGTTAAATCAAAGGCTAGTTTGCTTATACATCCGATTTCCTTTATTACCTTTGCGGAAATATTTTAGTTATGAGTAGGTCAGATTCCAACAATGATAATAAGTCATCAGGAAGAGAAGGGGGAACATTTAGAAAGAAAAGTTATGCGAGAGGTAACGCTCCCATTAAGAAGAAGATAGAAACGAGAAAGCCTTCTAACCCAAATGTTCTACGACTAAATAGGTATGTAGCAAATTCAGGTGTTTGTTCTCGTAGAGAAGCAGATATCTATATTGCAGCAGGTAGTGTAACCGTTAATGGCAAGCCTATCATTGAAATGGGATATAAAGTTCAGCTAACAGACGAAGTTCGTTTTGATGGTAGACTTTTAAATCCAATCAAAAAAGAATATATAGTTCTAAACAAGCCAAAAGATTTTGCAACATCTACAAGAGATGGTTCTGGTAATCGTACAGCAATGGGCTTAGTTTCTAATGCCTCAAAAGCAAAATTACTTCCTGTAGGTAAAATGGATAAGGCTTCAACAGGCTTATTGTTATTTACCAATGATGGTGATTTAACGGCTCGTTTAAATTCGCCTAAAAATGGGTTGCGTAAAATTTTTCACGTAGAATTAACCAAGCCTTTAAAAAGTACAGATCTTAAACGTATTAAAGAAGGTATTGAGATAGAAGAGAGTATTGTAAGAATTCAAGATATTAGTTATATCGAGAATGCTCCAAAAACACAAGTTGGTATTGAAATATTTAGTACAAGAAACAATATTGTGCGTAGACTTTTTGAAAAATTAGACTATGATGTCGTAAAGCTAGACTTGGTGGTATATGCCGGACTTACTAAAAAAGATTTACCACGTGGACACTGGAGACCTCTGACTGAGCAAGAAATTATCAATTTAGGAATGATAAAATAATAGGAGCTCAACATGTTAAAGAACAAGCCGCATTTAGTTTTATGGTTTATAGGGGCCTTGTTAGCAATAGGGTGCTGCATTTCGTATTTCTTTAAGATTGACACCAATTTTCTACTGACTTTAGGGGAAACGTATTTAGTAGTAGCGCATTCACATATTTTTCTATTAGGAGCTCTTTGGTTTTTGCTATGTGGATTCGGGTATTTTATTTTACAAAAATATGAGATAACACCAATCTATTCCCTTACTAAAATTCATTTGATTGCCACGTTATTAAGTTTGCTAGGTATCGTTGTTGATCAATTTACCAACAACGATGGTGTCGAATCTGTAATTGCTTGGACATCAATCTTACTATTTCTTGTGGCGCAAACAATTTATTTTATAAATATTACTATAGCAACGGTATTAAAAGTAAGAGTGAAGTAGATTAGTTATATGTTGAATATTAAAAATATATGCTCACTCAAAGAAAAACCGCATATTATTCTTTGGTTTTTTACAGCGCTATGTTTTGTTATTTATTTGCTGAACTATTTTTTTAACGATGATTCAACGATTGATATAAGCTATTATGATACGTATTATGTACTCTCTAAAAGTTCATTACTGCAGGTATTAGGGTACTGGTTTTTTGTCTGTGGTATCGGTTACTTTCTCTTGAATTATTATAATAAAAGAATCTTTTCTTGGTTAAGTAGGATTCATGTGTGGATGAGCTTATTAGCCATCACATTGATACTATTAGAATACAGCAATGTAAATTTTTTAAGTTCTACAAAACGATTTTATGAGATTACAGTATATTCTGAAACTTTAAATTATCTGGGAATACTACTTTTTATAATAGCTCAAATTATTTATTGTTTTCACATGCTTCTAAGCATTTTTAAAAGGCAACAACCTTGATTAGAAGAACTTAATCAATAACATACCCTTCGCCAAATTGATAACTAAGTACAAACCCATGTGTATTTCCTAACGGAGATTTGTTGGTACTTAGGTTGTAATTATATATAAACCGGACGCTATCAAAAAGATATACTCCAGCCAACAGGTTAAGAGAAGAACTTGTTCTGTAACCTCCTCCTATTTCAAACTTATTTTTAAAACTAACCGCTACATTTAAATCTGCTTGTAGTGGAGCGCCATTTTCATATTTTAAAAGTACATTTGGCTTGATCATCATATCTTTAAATATATTGTTGAAAAAACGGTACCCAAAATACCCGTATACAGGATTAGTAAGGTTTAAACTATCGTCTGAAGCTAAGGCATCTCCCAATACATTAGGGGCGGACGCACCAACATAAAAGGAAGCATGGTTAAACAAGAAGCCCAGACCAATAGTAGGGATTGTTGCCGTAATGTTTTCAGAAAAATTTGGATCGTCCATGATTCCTAATTCTAATAAATTATCTTGATATTGTTGTACACCTGCGGTTATCCCGAAAGAAAGAACGCCAGGAGCGTAGTGCTGCCAATAAGGCCTATTGTTCTCAAAATCGAAAAATATTTTATAAGAGTACGCTCCAAAAAAACTTGTGGAGGTCGTAACGCCAATTTGGTCGCGTATAATACCAGCTCCTAAACCTACTTTTCCTCTATTTATTTGCCCTTGTCCACTAAGTGAAAAACTTTTGGGGCTACCTTCAAATTCGTTAAAGTACCCAGAATTACTAACCGCAATTTCAGTATTTGCTGTGAGCCCTGCGTACGCACTATTTATAATAAAGGGATTGTAGTTATACTCTGAAAATGTTGGCGTTTGCTGGCTAAAGGCAGTATTAGTGGTTACTACTAGTAAACATACGATAGCTACTAAAGCTGAAATTTTATTATTGTAAATCATCCTGTTATCGCTTTAGGACTACGAATCCTTTTAATTTTTTTAAGTTATGTGTCCCTGTAATTTGTATATCAAAGAAATACGTTCCATTAGGTAATGTGCCTGCACCAGATTTTAGAAGTTTATTTGCTTCACCTCTAAATACATTACTTTGATTATCATAATTAGCTATAGTGAATACTAAATCTCCCCAACGGTTATAAATATTGACCATATTGTCTGGACTGTTTTCAATTCCTTTTATTTCCCAAAACTCATTGATACCATCGCCATTGGGTGAGAATCCATATTCTGATGCTATTAAAGGTTCTATTTCTGTTGTAAAAGATTCCTCTGAGCATCCAACGGCATCACCAAATGTGTTATAAGCTGTTATGGTAACATAAATAGTAGTTTCAAAAGGAAGGTTATCAATTAGCTCGTAAGAGGTTAAAAAGCCAACATCTTCATTGTTTAAAATATCTGTTCCGCCAGATGTTGTTCCCATAGAAATGCGGTAACCATCTGCATTTATAATTGTTTCCCAATTAACGGATACATCTGTAGCTACATTTATGGCTTCATTTGTAGGGGCTGTTAAGGATGTACAATTCGGAATTCTAATGATGGTTTCCGTGGTAAATGATTCTTCAGTACAACCTGTAGCATCTCCTGCGGCGTTGTAAGGGGTTATAGAAACATAGATCGTAGTTGCCTCCTCAAAGTCTGTACTAAATGCGTAGGTGTTTATATTTCCTACATCTTCATTGTCTAAAATGTCTGTTCCGCCAGAAGTTGTTCCTACCGTTAATTTATAACCGTCTGCATTTGCTATTGTGTTCCAAGTTAAGTCAGAATCTATGGCTACATTTGTTTCGCCATTTAAGGGAGCAATTAGAGAGGTGCAATTTGGTATCATTGTTAGAGTTTCGGTCGTAAAAGATTCTTCTGTACAGCCCATAGCATCTCCTATAGTGTTGTAAGGTATAATCGTCACATATACTGTTGTTGTTTCATCAAAGTTAGTAGTAAAGTCATAGCTGGTGCTATTCCCTACATTTTCATTGTTTAAAATATCTGTCCCCCCAGAAGTTGTTCCTACACTTACTTTATACCCGGTTGCATTTGGTACAGCATTCCAAGTCAAATCGGTTGTAATAGCCACATCATTTGCTCCGGATAATGGAGCAGCTAGTGTAGTGCAATTAGGAATGGTGGGTGTCGTTAAGGTTGTGAATGATTCTTCTGCACAACCAGTAGCATTACCTACTGTATTATAGGGTGTTATGGTTACATAGATTGTTGTTGCTTCGTCGAAGTCTGAAGTGAAGTTGTATGTGTTTGTATTTCCCACATCTTCATTGTTTAATATATCGGTACCGCCAGAGGTAGTTCCTACCGTTAGGATATAACCTGTGGCATCACCAACTATATTCCAACTAAGATCTGTTTCTAATGCGATATTGTTTGCGGTATTTGTTGGCGTAGAAAGCATGGTACAATTGGGAACTGTAGGTAGGGTTTCTGTAGTGAATGATTCTTCTGCGCAACCTGTGGCATCACCTACAGCATTGTAGGGGGTAATTGAAACATATATAATAGTTGCTTCAATAAAATCAATGGTAAAATCATACGTATTTGTATTTCCCACATCTTCATTATTTAAAATGTCTGTACCACTAGGGCTAGTACCTACTGTTAATTTATACCCAGTGGCATCGCTCACTAAATTCCAATTAAGGTCACTATCAATAGCCACATCGGTAGCATTATTTAAGGGAGTGGTTAGTGTAGTACAACTAGGTACGGTTGGACTACCATCACCAGTGGTAAAAGTTTCTTCACTACAGCCTAACGCATCCCCTACTGAGTTATAAGGGGTGATAATAACATAATGCATTCTGTTAGCGCGTAAATCATCTGTAAAACTATAGGTGGTCATATTCCCTACGTTTATATTATTAGCAACTTCAATACCTCCCGTTGTTGTTCCTACACTCACAAGATACCCTGTAGCATTCGGCACTAAATTCCAAGACAAATCTGTGCTGATTGCTACGTTTGTGGCTCCGTTAAACGGACTTACCAAACTTGTACAAGCCGGTGCTACAGGAATAAATTCTGTTGTAACACTTTCTGCAGAACAGCCAATGGGCTCTCCTTCTTCATTATAGGGCGTAATGGTTACGTAGTATGTAGTATCTTCTTCTAAGTCACTTGTAAAATCATACGTAATACTATTCCCTACATCTTCATTGTCTAAAATGTCTGTGCCACCAACAGTTGTTCCCACTGTTAGTTTATAGCCATCGGCATTGCTAATAGCAGTCCAATTAAGGTCTGTATCAGTCGCAATATCAGTTTCGCCATCAACAGGTAGTGTTAGTGTTGTACAATTTGGAATAGTTGCAGAAGTATTAGAGATGGTGAAACTTTCTTCTATACATGGTTCTACGGCATCACCTTCATCATTAAAAGGAATTATGGTTACATATACCGTATCTCCTGTATTAAAATCCGAGGTAAATTCATAAAATGTTTCATTAGTAATAGTTTCATTATTTAAAATATCAGTACCACCGGTAGTAGTTCCTACGGTTAAATGATATCCTTGTGCATAAAGCGCGTGCTCCCAAGTAATATTGGTATTTACGGGAACGTCAATAGCGCCATTTAAAGGAGATAGTAGTTGTGTACATGAAGGAATAGGGCAGTCGCGCACATCAAGACTAAAGGTCCATCCATAGGTATCAATCATAGATTGTCTTTCTTCCTGAGCATCGCAATAAGGTAAAGTTGCTGCACCTAAAGTAATTCCTGGCGTTAAGGTTTGTTCTGACCAAGCAATTAATGTATTATCATAATTTTCTCGAGACAATGCAGTATCATCTAACATGTTTAACATATTGGTTACCCCGCTAATGTCCCAATCACCGAAATATTGATTCAGAGCTGTGGCATCATGGAACATGGCTCTCATAGAAACGTCTCCTATTAACCACTGGTCAAAAGATTGATCTAGTACAGTAGCATTTTGAAACATTCTGTCCATAGAGGTTACATTATTGGTTCGCCAACTGTTTAAAGATTGATTAAAGCTTGTAGCTCCACTAAACATATCAGCCATAGTGGTTACAGCTCTTACATTCCAACCATCTATATTTTCGTTAAAAGCTATGGCATTTTCAAACATACTTTCCATAGTTCTTACAGATGCAACGTTCCAAGAATTTAAAGATTGGTTAAAAGCGCTAGCAGCTCTGAACATATCTTCCATTGTAGTTACAAAAGTGGTATTCCAGCTATCTAAATCTTGGTCAAAAAGTGTTGCACCATAAAACATTCCTTCCATAGTTAATGCTTCGCCAGTCTTCCACATATTTAAGGGTTTATTAAATGCTGCAGCATTTTTAAACATTGCTTCAAAATTGGTCACTACGGCAACATCCCAATCAAACATTTCTTGGTCATAGACTGTTGCTCCTTCAAACATAGAAGGCATTAAAGTAACAGAACTCACATCCCATGTGTTTAAGGGTTGATTGAATGCTATGGCATCTTCAAACATATTACTCATATTGGCAACGGCACTAACTTCCCAATCCTCTAAAGGCTGATTAAATACAGAAGCACCTTCAAACATGCTAGACATATTTACAACCGAGTTGACGTCCCAACTATTTAAAGGCATATTAAAACTTACGGCATTACTAAACATAAAAGACATATCAGTAACATTGGTGACACCCCAACTGTCTATATCTTGATTAAAACTATCCGCACTATAGAACATGCTAGCCATATTTAAAACACTAGTGACATCCCATTGATCAATCGGTTGATCGAAAGCATCGGCGCCATAAAACATCTCTCTAGTGGTTTGTAATGATAAGGGGTTCCAATTGTTTAAAGCTTGATTAAAAACTGAGGCAGAGCGAAACATGCGATACATAGTGGTTACGGAAGAAACATCCCAAGTATCAATGCTAGCATTGAAAACAGAGGCGTCATAAAACATGCTCTGCATAGTTTCAACCTTAGAAACATCCCATGAGTCTAGTGGTTGATTAAAAGAATCGGCATTGCTAAACATATAAGACATATCTGTCACATTGCTTACATTCCAAAGATCAATGGCTTGGTTAAAATCTTCTGTTCCTGCAAACATGTTTGACATGGTGGTTACACTACTTGTAGTCCAACCTGTTATATCTTGATTAAATTCATCGGAATAAGCAAACATGCTATCCATGCTAGTTACAGTACTCACGTCCCAAGTATCTAAGGGTTGATTAAATATGGATGCCGATGAAAACATAGAAGTCATATCTGTAACATTACTCACATTCCAATTGTTTATATTTCCATTAAATACATTACAGTCATAAAACATTTCAGACATGCTAGTAACATTGGTAAGAGTAGGAACGTCTGTTGCATTATATTCCATATTTTCACAGTCATAAAATGCCCGTTGCATTGATTGCCAAACTTGTGATCCCCATTGGTCTATGGAAAGTAGTTTATAAGCATCTCCAGTAGTATATCTATTGTATGGGGCAGGATATTCACCTATGATAGATACTGTATAAATACCAGGTGTTAAATAGGTATGTGTAATGGAGCCCATTACGTTGTTGTCATATTGACCATCTCCCCAATCTATGGAGTAATCATAACTTAACCCCGAATTAGTTCCAATTCTTAATTGATTGCTATCGGAGGTGTATGAATTATCTAAGTTGGTATCATAGGTAAGTTTAAATGCGTCTGGACTGTTTACCCAACTTTCAACAACGGTAAAGCTTATTTCGGAGCAACCTGTTGCAGGTCCTTCTGCGTTATACGGAACTACAGTGACATAAACAGTATCTCCAACAGTAAATTCATTCGTAAAATCTAAACCTACCACATTACCAACATCATAATTATTGGCGGGGGTGCCGCTAATATTTACGTAACTTCTTGTGCCTCCACGTTCTACTTCTAAGGTAATTCTGTACCCTGTAGCATTTGGTGCTGGATCCCAACGAATATCGCTATTTGCGGGTGTGAACGTGTCGCCAGAATGTGGCATCGTAATTTGAGTGCACAAAACATAGGAGCAGTTTACATCATCTCCAGAAATAGTCCAACCATGAGCATCAATTAAACTTTGTCTTTGTGTCAAAGCATCACAATATTGTAAAGTAGTGGCCCCTAATGTAAGATTTGGTTTCACTGTTTGACCAGACCATGCAATTAAAATATTATCGTAATTTTCTTGAGAAATTCCACTTTCAGAAAGCATTCCTGAGAGGTTGGATACAGCAGATATATCCATACTACCAATATTTTGATTGAAAGAAAAGGCTCTATAAAACATATTAGCCATATTTGTCACGGAACTTGTGTCCCAGCCACTTATATCTTGATTGAATACAGCTGCGTTACTAAACATGGCATACATGTTAGAAACATTGCTAACATCCCAGCCGCTAATGTCTTGGTTAAATGCTTCGGTATAGGAAAACATACCGTACATCGTTGTACCAGTATTAATTACCCAATTATCCAAAGGTTGATTGAAAATTTTGGCTCTGTAAAACATTTCTCTAAAACTTACAACATTACTTACATCCCAAGTGTTTAAAGGTTGATTAAAGGCGGCTGCATCATAGAACATTTTTTCCATGTTAGTAACAGTACTTACAACCCAACCACTTATGTTTTGATTAAAAGCATCTGTATCTTCAAACATACCACTCATGTTCTCAACATTGCTCACATCCCAGCCGGTAATGTCTTGATTAAAGTTGGAGTTATCTCTAAACATATTACTCATGTTAGTTACATTAGTTACATTCCAACTGTCTAAAGGATAATTGTATGCTTGACCCCAATAGTAACCATCAAACATGCTAGACATATTTATAGCGTTATCTACAATCCATGAATTTAATGGCTGGTTAAAATTTCTGTTTCTTTGAAACATACTTGAAAAATTCGTAACCTGTGAAACATCCCAATTACCTATAGATTGATTAAAAATAGAGCTATTGAACATGGAGGACATATCCGTAACATTGCTAACAATCCAATTGTTTAATGGTCTATTGAAATTTCCTGTACTGTAAAATGTCCCAGACATATTGGTAACGTTAGATACAATCCAATTATTGATTTCTTGATTAAAACTACTTGCATTGTAAAACATACGATACATGGTAGTTACTGATGCTGTATTCCAATTATCTAAAGGTTCATTAAAACTATTGGCGCTATAAAATGTTTCAGACATATCCGTAACGCTACTTGTATCCCATAAATCTAGAGGCCTATTAAATGTGCTACATCCTTTAAAAAGTCCAGCTAAGTTGGTAATAGTACTTACATCCCAATTATTTACAATACCATTAAAAGAAGTACACCCATAAAACATGTTTTGTAATGTGGCCACTTGTGATAAATCTGGAGCGTCAATTAAGTCAAAATTTAAGTTTGTACAGCCATAAAATGCACTTTCCATGCTGAGCCACTCATTAGTACCCCAAGTTAAAATTTCTATTATTTTATCTGTATCTCCTTCATCATTGAAATAGATAGCGGGGAAAGTGCCGCTAATACTTATGGTGTATATCCCAGGAGAGGTATAGGTATGTGTAATGTTTGCAGTAATATTGGAATCAGAACTGCCATCTCCCCAATCTACCATATAATCATAGGTAAATGCGGGGTTAGTGGGGATCTCTATTTGATTTGCTGTAGAAGAGCCCGTACTCGTCTGTTGTGTGTCCCAAAGTGCCGTAAAATTTTGTCCGAAGAGATTAAAACTTAAAAAAACGAGAATTATCGTGAGTAAATGTTTAATCATAATAGTGAAATGTAAAAGAAATTGTGGTTGATTTTTTCAAAGATTACAAGGGAGCATCAATTGCAGAAGTATTTGTTGTAAACAAGCAGTTAATAGCGGTGAACAAGACAAAATTAGTAGAAAGGGTTTTGGTTATTCACCCTGTAAACCGTGAAAATTAGTAGACCTAATGGAATACGTAGTTGCGTTAAGATTTAATTGATTTGAACCAACAACTTTTTGTAATCAAAAGTACCTTGCCTTTAAAATAAATATTATGAAAATCACTCCACTAATAGGAATGGCAAAATTGTTTGTCAAAAGCAAGAAAATAAAATTGGTACTTATAGGTGCTCAATTTGGATATATGGGCTATAAATATTTAAAAAGTAGAAAGCGAAAAAGGAATAATCTAAAAACGTTGAAATCGTAGAAGATTTTAAGTCAGTAATTTTTTAAAACGGTGTTCCATGAAAATCAAGGTGTTGCTTAGGGTTTTTGGGGTTATTTCAATCCTCTTGACATTATTTCCATATGTCTCGGCAAACCAATGGTACATTCGGATTTTTGATTTCCCTCACCTTCAGCTTACATTGCTAACGTTAGTAGCACTGCTAGTCTATTTTCTTAAGTTTAATTTTAGAAATTCTATAGATTACCTCTTTGTGCTTGTTCTAGGACTATGCTTTGTATTTCAGAGTTTGAAAATATATCCATACACAGCATTTGCTCGTTATGAGGTTCAGAATTCGAGCCCTTCTGCATCTAATGAACTCAGTATTTACACGGCAAATGTGCTACAAGAGAATAAAAAAATAAAAGAGTTATTATCTGATATTAAAAGCAATGATGCAGATCTCATGGTTTTTACAGAAACGAACATTCGATGGATAAATACATTGAAAAAAGAGTTAGCAGAAACTTACGTGTATACGGTTGAGGTGCCTTTGGAAAATACTTATGGAATGGTACTTTTCTCTAAATTGGAAGCACACAATGCCGACATATATTACATGGTAGAAGATTCCATTCCTTCAATTCACACACAAATAATCTTGAGAACTAAAGACACCATACAAATCTATGCAATTCACCCAGCACCGCCTGCCCCACAGCACAACCCTTCTTCAGTAGACCGGGATGCAGAGATGATGAAAGTTACACGATTAGCTAGAGAATCTAAATTTCCTGTCGTTGTTTTGGGTGATTTTAATGATGTTGCCTGGTCTGAGACTACTTCTTTGTTTCAAAAGGTAAGCGGACTTTTAGATTTGCGAAAAGGGAGAGGTTTTTACAGTACCTATAATGCTAAGAGTTGGTTGATGCGTTGGCCTTTAGATCATGTATTCGCATCGCCTCATTTTAGAATTAAAGAGGTGCATAGGGGGGCAAAAATTGGGTCCGATCATTTTCCATTTTATGCTAAGTTTACTTTTGAACCTGAGTTGGCAGCTATGCAAAAGCTACCAGAACCAAGCGACGAAGATCTGAAAACTGCACTTGATCAGATAATAGAAGAGGAAAAAGAAAACGAATGATGGTTGATTTTAAAAAAATCAACCATCATAAAAAATAATTATAATAACATATATTTGGTTGTTGCGTTGAAATGTTAGGTTATGTCGTCCATTTTTTTACGTATTTCATTTAAGCACAAATTACCCAAGCTGCCTTCATGAGTATGTTTTATATCACGTTTAGGCGTAAACCTACCTTCGTGAATTTCAGTACCCATTTGTTTGTACGCATCGCGAAAAGGAATGCCACTTAAGACCAATTCATTTAAAGTGTCTACGCTAAATAGATAATCATATTTAGGGTCTTCCAAAATGTTTTCATTTACTCTAACTTCTTTTAAGCTGAACGTTAAAATTTCTATACAAGCTCTTAAATCTTGAATAGCAGGTACGATTATTTCTTTTACTAATTGTAAATCTCGGTGATATCCACTAGGTAAATTGGTTAAGATTAGAGCTAATTGATTAGGAACTCCTTGAAGTCTGTTGCATTTACCTCTCACCAATTCAAAAACATCAGGATTCTTCTTGTGGGGCATAATACTAGAACCTGTAGTGAGCTCATCTGGGAAGGAAATAAAATTAAAGTTCTGACTCATATAAAGGCAAATATCCATTCCCATTTTAGAAAGGGTAGCAGCAACACTACTTATTCCAAACGCAGTAGCTTTTTCTACTTTACCACGTCCCATCTGTGCAGCAACAACATTGTATTTCAAATTAGCAAAACCCATTTCTTTCGTTGTAAAAGTTCTGTCGACAGGAAAAGAACTACCATAACCGGCAGCACTACCTAAAGGGTTCTGGTCTGCTATTTTATATGCAGCATCAATAAAATATAAATCGTCTATTAAACTTTCGGCATAGGCAGAAAACCATAGGCCAAAAGAAGACGGCATTGCAATTTGTAAATGGGTATATCCAGGAATTAAAACCGACTTATATTTATCAGCTAGATTTAATAGTAAGTCAAAGAGGATTTTTGTTTCAGATTTTATTTCCGCTAATTCATTCTTTAGATACAAATGCATTGCTACCAAAACCTGATCATTTCTTGAACGCGCTGTATGTATTTTTTTGCCCGTATCACCTAACTTTTCAGTAAGCACATACTCTATTTTAGAGTGCATATCTTCAAAAGAATCATCAATAACAAATTCTCCTTTTTCAATACTCTCACCAATAGTGGCAAGTTCTTTTACAAGGCTTTCGGTTTCATCTTTTGTAAGTAAGCCAATTTTGCCTAACATTTTGGCATGTGCTGTAGATGCAACTACATCATATTTAGCTAATAATAAATCTAATTCACGATCATTACCTACCGTGAAATGGTCTATTTTTTTATCTGTGCTAAATCCTTTATCCCAAAGTTTCATAATCTTAAGTATTAAGTAATTAGTATTAAGTACAAAGGTGAATATCAAGCGAAACTCAATAATTTGTACTTAGTACTCAATTCTGTTCAATAAATCCTTCTAAAATTTTAATATACAAATCTACGCCTTCTTCAATTTCATTTACATAGATATATTCATCTGCCGAATGGGAGCGGGTACTATCTCCTGGACCTAATTTTAAAGATTGGCAGGTAAGAGCTGCTTGGTCAGAAAGGGTAGGAGACCCATATGTTTCTCTTCCTAATGCAATTCCTGATTGTACCAAAGCATGGTCTTTATTAATTTTAGACGAGTTTAATTTTAAACCACGTTCTTGTAAGGTACATGGAGCTTCTTTTTTAAGTAAAGTTGCCACTTCCAAATTGGTATAACAATCATTTACACGAACGTCTACTACTAAATCTACTTGTGATGGTACTACATTATGTTGACTTCCAGCTTTGATTTGGGTCACTGTCATTTTTACTTCTCCTAATGCCTCTGATGTTTTTTCAAAGCTATAGTTTTTAAACCATTCTAGAACTTCAATCGTATTGTAAATTGCATTATCAGTATTGGGGTGAGCCGCATGAGAAGGCGTTCCTTTAACTACCGCATCAAAAACCACTAATCCTTTTTCTGCAATAGCTAAATTCATTAACGTAGGTTCGCCTACAATAGCAACGTCTATAGGAGGTAGGGAAGGTAAAAGGCCTCTTAAGCTATTTACTCCCGCACTTTCTTCTTCTGCAGATGCGACCATTAATATATTATGATTTAAATTTTCAGAAGCGTAAAAATGTGAAAAGGTAGCTAATAGAGAAACCAAGCAACCTCCAGCATCATTACTGCCTAGTCCATACAATTTACCATCTTCAATATGTGGAAGAAAAGGATCTTTGGTATATGCCTGATTTGGTTTTACAGTATCATGATGCGAGTTTAAAAGCAGTGTTGGTTTTGTGTCGTCCCAATGTTTATTTTTCGCATAGACATTATTGTTATCTCTTGTAAATGAAATGTCAAAGGATGTAAACCAATCTTGAATAGCATCGGCCGTTTTATCTTCTTCACTTGAGAAAGATTGAATGCTGATTAACTGTTTTAGTAAAGTTATTGCTTTTTCTGTTAGTTGCTGTTGATTCATGATTATAGAGTTATTGTGGTAAACAATTGTGCATCTTCTTGTATCATTTCTATATCACCCAAGCATACTTTGTGTACGTTATGGTGTAAAGCATGATAGCAATTTTCTAGCTTTGGAAGCATACCGTCTGCAATGATTTCTTGCGCTAACAGTTCTTTATATTTTTCACTGTTGATATGTGTTACAACAGAATTCTCATCTTTAATATCTAAAAGGACTCCTTTTTTCTCGAAGCAATAATACAGTGTAGTCTCAAAGGTATCTCCCATGCCTATCGCAATTTCAGAAGCTATTGTATCTGCATTGGTATTTAAAATTTGTCCTTGACCATCGTGCGATAATGCGCAAAATACAGGTGTTAAGCCAATTTGTAATAAGGAGGCAACTAAGGCTGTATTCACGCCGTCTATATCACCTACAAAACCATAATCTATTTCTTTAACAGGGCGTTTATGTGCCTGTATAGCATTCCCGTCTGCACCGCTAAGTCCTATGGCATTACAGTTCTTTGCTTGTAATTTGGCAACAATAGTTTTGTTGGTTAAACCGCCATATACCATGGTAATAATATCAATACTTTCACTATCGGTAATACGCCTACCGTTAACTAATTGTGATTCGACCCCTAGTTTACTCGCTAATTGTGTGGCTAATTTGCCACCACCGTGAACCAAAATCTTAGGACCTTCTATTTTAGAAAATAAAGCTAAGAACTTATCAAGTTCACGGGTGTTTTCAATTACATTCCCGCCTATTTTTACAACAGATAAGCTTCTCTTTTTCTCCCCAAAAGGAAGATTTATATTTTCGGGTGAATTTGACTTCATTTTTCCGCTTTAAGTTTGTTATTCTTCGTACTTGCTAGTATTAGTTGAGGTTTTCTAGAATTTTTTTCAGTACAATTTGAGCAGAATAGGTTCTATTATTCGCTTGCTCTATGACAATACTTTGATCAGAATCTAAAACAGCATCTTCTACGACGACATTTCTACGTACAGGTAAGCAATGCATGAATTTTGCATTTCCTAGTTTTGCTTTGGTCATCATCCAATTTTTATCTTGGTTAATTACGTTACCATAGTCTTTATAGCTGCTCCAATTTTTTACATAAACGAAATCTGCATTTTCTAATGCTTTTTCTTGATTGTATTCTATAGTAGCATCTTTTGTGATTTCAGGATTTAACTCATAACCTTCTGGATGTGTAATTACAAATTCGGCCTCTTGTTTTAGCATCATTTCTGTGAAAGAATTTGCTACGGCATGTGGTAAAGCTTTAGGGTGTGGCGCCCATGAAAGCACAACTTTTGGTCTTGCTTTTGTATTTTGCTCACTGATTGTGATGGCATCTGCCAAAGCTTGTAATGGGTGGCCAACAGAGCTCTCCATATTTACAACAGGAATACTCGTATATTTTTTGAAACCATTAAGGACTAACTCTGCTTCATCTTTTTCTTTATCAGTTAAAGAAGCAAATGCACGGATAGCGACAATATCACAAAATTGTGATACTACCTGCGCAGCTTCTTTAATATGTTCCGATGTACCTTGATCCATAACAGTGCCATCGCCATATTCTAAAGCCCATCCTTCACTTCCAAAATTCATGACCATGACTTCTAAACCTAAATTGGAAGCTGCTTTTTGAGTGCTCAAGCGCGTTCTAAGGCTATTATTAAAAAACAATAGGCAAATGGTTTTATCTGCTCCTAAATTTTTAAATGCTTTAGGGGTAGCCTTTAATGCTTTTGCTTCTTGTACCCAATTTGGGAGTGAATCTATGTCTTGAATGCTAGTGTAATGCTTCATGATACTATACTTTTTATAGCCTTAAGGCTTTACTTTATTTTTGTAAAATTACTTTTGCCATTCATGGCATCCGTTATAAAATTATCTTTTAGTCCGTTGATGATCCATGTTTCAATATTAGCAGCTTTTGCAATAGTTGCTGCTTCTATTTTAGATTGCATACCACCAGTGCCGTGTGTAGACTTATGATCGCCTACTTCATTGATTAATTCATTTAAATGTATGACCTCTTTAATTGTTTCTGGCATCGTTTCCGTTAATGATTTTTTGGTGTAAACACCATCAGTATTGGTGGCTATGATCAATAAATCTACTTGCAATAAAGAAGCGGTTAGCGCTGCTAGTTTATCATTATCTCCAAATTGAATTTCATCGGTAGCTACGGTATCATTTTCATTAATAATGGGGATAAAATTATTCGCTACTAATACGTCTATGGTGTTTTTAATATTCAACTTAGATTTTGGATGTTCAAAGTCTGCATACGATAATAAACATTGCGAAGTGAACAGTCCTAATTCTCTAAAGTTCTCCTGAAAAATACGCATGAGATGCGGTTGACCAATAGAAGCTAATGCTTGTTTTACATTAATATCCTCGCCATTATGTTCTAGCTTTACAAACTGACGAGCAGCGGCAATAGCCCCAGAGCTAACGATAATAAATTCATGTGAATCTTTTAGTCCTTCTATTTGGCGTCCAATGTCTTCTATTTTACCACGAGAAATATGATTGGTTTCCTTGGTTAAAGTATTAGAGCCTATTTTTAATAATACGCGAATCTTTTTCATTTGCTATTAACTTCTAACTTGTCCATTACCCAAAACATACCATTTATTAGTTACTAAATGCTGTAGGCCAATAGGCCCTCTTTGGTGTAATTTATCTGTACTAATGGCTAGTTCTCCCCCTAAACCAAATTGAAAACCATCGGTAAATCGTGTGGAGGCATTATGATATACGGCAGCAGAATCTACAGATTCCATAAATAATTGCGCCTTTTCTTCGTTTGAAGTGATAATTACAGCAGAATGGCCGCCACCATAGGTATTAATTTTATGAATAGCATCCGTTACGTCTGCAACCTGCCCAATAACAATTTTATAATCTAGAAATTCTTCATACCAAATTGCTTCAGTATCAAAAGTAGTAGAACCTTCTAAATCAGTAAGCGTTTGATCGGTTAATATTTCTACATCACGCTTCTTTAATTCTTGAATAAGGTGTTGTAGAAATTCAAATTTCCGAGGCATATCTGCAGCAATTAATACTTTGTCTAAGGCATTACAGGCTGATATTTTTGTTGTTTTTGCATTGATAATGATATCAACAGCCATCTCTAAATCGGCATCTGTAGCCACGTAAGCAAAGTTATTTCCTCTACCACTAATGATGACAGGGCAGGTGGCGTGTTTTTTTACAAAAGCGATGAGCTTTTCACCTCCACGCGGTACAATAAGATCAATCTTCTGTGTCGGGTGCTGTAAAAAAGCTTGGGTTTCTTCTCGGTTAAATTGTAAATAAGTAACCCAGTCTGCCTCGCATTCATTTTGTTCTAAAGCTTTATGCCAAAGCACCACTAAGGCCAAATTGCTATGCAAAGATTCTTTTCCACCTTTTAATAAGATCTTATTTCCAGATTTAAAAGCAATACCAGCTGCTTCAATGGTGACATCTGGTCGTGATTCGTAAATAATACAAATAGTACCAAATGGAGCCGTTTTATTACTTACTTTAATTCCGTTTTCATGGGTAAAACCAAAACGTTCTACACCTAAGGGGTCTTCTTGGTCTGCTAATTGTTGTAAGGATAAGATCATCCCTTCAATTTTAGCATCATCAACTTTTAGACGGTCTGCCATTGCAAGATCATCACCAGTATAGGCCTCTAAATCTTTTTTATTAGCGTCTAAAATAGCTTCCTTTTCTAGGGCTATAAATTCCGCCATGGTTTTCAAAACCTTATTCCGCTGTTCTATACTTAATAGTAGACTCACTTTAGTTCCTTTTTTAAAGCATCAAAGAAGATATCTATCTCTTTCTCTGAAATGTTAAGCGCAGGTAAAATACGCAGCAGTTTTTTATTACTTGCTCCACCGGTAAAAATATGCTGATCATAAATAAGTTTTTTGCGCAATTCTGATACCTCAAAATCAAACTCCAAACCAAGCATTAATCCACGGCCTTTAATGTTTTTAACTTGTGGGATTTCTGCAGCGCGCTCCTTAAAATAGGCTCCAATTTTTGCCGCATTGTTAATCAAGTCTTCTTTTTCAATAACTTCTAAAACAGCGAGAGATGCCGCACATGCCAAATGGTTGCCACCAAATGTAGTACCTAACATTCCGTATTTAGCCTCAATACTTTCGTGAATTAGAACACCGCCTACAGGGAAACCATTCCCCATACCTTTTGCTATGCTGATAATATCTGGTTGAATATTGTGATGTTGAAATCCAAAGAATTTCCCACTTCTACCAAATCCTGATTGTACTTCATCAGCAATTAGGATGACATGATGTTTCTTGCAGCTTTCAACAATTTTCTGGTAAAATTCGGTTGAAGGTTCATCTAAGCCACCCACGCCTTGTATTGATTCTAGAATTACAGCACAAACATCTCCTTTTTCAATTTCGCTTTCAAAGGCATCAATAGCATTAAATGGCAAGAAAGTTACTTTTTGTTGCTTGTTGATGGGAGCATTTATATTCTGATTATCTGTAGCGGCTACTGCAGCCGAAGTTCTACCGTGAAAACCATTATTAAATGCAATTACTCTTGATTTTCCAGTAATAAAGGACGCCATTTTTAATGCGTTTTCATTGGCTTCTGCCCCAGAACTGCATAGGAATAAGTTGTAATCTTCACAATCAGAAAGCGCTCCTAATTTAGTCGCTAATTCTGTCTGTAATGGGTTTTGGATTGCATTGCTATAAAATCCAATTTTATGTAATTGATCTTCTAATTTTTTAATATAATGTGGGTGTCCATGTCCGATAGATATGACGGCATGACCTCCATAAAAATCCCAGTAATCTTGTCCATTTATATCAGTAACGATACTCCCTTTAGCACTAACAGGTGTCACATTATATAAAGGGTAAACATCAAATAGTTTCATTTTTTTACGTTTTTTTTTAAGACAGATTAGGCTATTTGTTTTCTTCTTTAATACGACTAATTTTATCGTATGAAGCCACAATTCCTTGTATTAAGGAAGAGCTTAATCCTTGATGTTCCATTTCGTTTAATCCTTGAATGGTACAACCTTGAGGGGTTGTTACTCTATCTATTTCTGCTTCTGGATGACTACCTGACTCAATTAACAGGCCTGCCGCGCCATTACAGGTATGCATGGCTAGCTCTTGAGCTTCTTTAGCGTCAAAACCTAATTGTATAGCACCTTGAGTAGTAGCACGTATCATACGCATCCAAAAGGCAATTCCGCTAGCACAAATTACGGTTGCCGCTTGCATTTGAGTTTCTGGAATTTCTAATGAATGCCCCATTCTATTAAAAATAGCTAGTGCTAATTCAATTCTTTTTTGGCCTTTTTCATTAGAGCAAATACAAGTCATAGATTTCCCTACTGAAATTGCGGTATTAGGCATGCTTCTAATGATGTTTTGGTCATCTCCAACTACCGCTTCTATTTGAGCAATACTAAATCCGGTAATCGTAGAAATAAGCACATGCTTTTCGGTTAATAGATCTTTTATTTCGCCTAGGATTTTTACAAACTGATTGGGTTGAACAGCAAAAATTAAGATATCCGAATTTAATACAGCTTCCCTATTGTCTGAGGTTACCGTAACATTACCGTACTTCTCAAATTTTTCAATACTACCTGTTTTTCTTTTGGTAAGGTACATGGTGGTTGCCCCGTTGCTACTCAAAATTCCTTTGGCAATGGCTAGACCTAAATTTCCTGCTCCTATAATTGCTATTTTCATTTGTAAAAAATTTTATTTTCATTGCCGCTAAGGCGGAAATTTATTTTGATGACTTCTAAAATGACCATCCTCTTTTTCGGTGTACGCTTGCCGCCGATGGGTACTAGAATGCTGCTGCTTTTAAATTTAGCCCGCTATTTTCTGCTAGGCCAAACATTAGATTCATATTTTGTACTGCTTGCCCAGATGCCCCCTTTAATAAGTTATCTATTACAGAAGTAATTAATAATCTATTGTTGTGTTTGTGTAAATGAATATGACACTGATTGGTGTTTACCACTTGCTTTAAGTGAATCTCTTGATCTGAGATTTGTGTAAACTGGGCTTCTTTATAAAAATCTTTATACAAGGTAATTGCCTCCTCCAAGGTACCGTCATACTTGGTATATGCCGTAGCTAGTATGCCTCTAGGAAAGTTTCCTCTAGTAGGTAAAAATAATAACTCTCCCACGGGTGTTTCAAAAGAAGCTAAACTTTCGCCTATTTCGCCCAAATGTTGGTGTGTAAATGGCTTATACCAAGACACATTATTATTTCTCCAGCTAAAATGCGTAGTTCCAGAAGGGCTAACACCAGCACCAGTACTTCCAGTAACGGCATTGATATGGACTTCATCTGCTAGTAGATTTGCTTTAGCCAATGGTAATAACGCTAATTGAATGGCTGTGGCAAAACATCCCGGATTTGCAATGTAATTAGCTGTTTTTATTTTTTCTCTATTGGTCTCAGGCAAACCATAAATAAATTCCTTGCCGTCTAATACAGCATCTGCATGTAAGCGGAAATCATTACTTAAATCGATAATTTTAGTCTCGGAAGAAAAACTGTGCTTTTTTAAGAAGCTTGTAGAATTTCCATGACCTAAACACAAGAAAACAACAGCTACGTTTAGATTTACAGTATCTGTAAATGCTAGGTCTGTAAGTCCTAATAAATCTGGATGTGCTGTGGTAATCTCTTTGCCTGCTCTTGTAGTGCTGTATATAAAATCTATTTCTGTTTCAGGATGGTTTAAAAGTATACGAATAAGCTCTCCACCCGTATATCCAGAACCACCTATTATGCCTGCTTTGATCATGGTTTTTACTTTTCTCCGTTTACGTGATTGTATATTCTACCAGGATTTGAAAGAATTTTTATAAAACCTTTCGCATCGGTGGCAGACCATCCTTTGTTTTCTTCGCCGTAACTTCCAAAAGCATCCGTCATTAAATCGTGCTCAGATGAAATTCCGTTTAATCTAAATTGGAACGGATATAAGCTTAAGAAAACGTCACCAGAAACATTTTTTTGAGTATCTGTTAAGAAAGCTTCAATATTTCGCATCACTTCATCCAAATAATTACCTTCATGTAACAACATGCCATAGAAATTACCTTGTTGTTCTTTTTGGTATTGTTGCCATTTTGTAAGCGTATGTTTCTCTAATAAATGATGTGCCTTAATGATAATTAAAGCAGCAGCTGCTTCAAAACCTACTCTACCTTTTGTCCCAATAATGGTATCGCCAACGTGGATATCTCTACCAATGGCGTACTTAGAAGCCATAGCTTCTAGTTTTTCTATATTCGCAACAGGAGTATCTTTGATCCCATTTACAGCTACTAATTCTCCTTTTTCAAAAGTAAGTGTAACATCTGCAGGCTCTTTCTCTTGTAGTTGACTTGGGTATGCGCTGTCTGGTAATGCTTTGTTAGAACTTAGTGTTTCTTCACCACCTACAGATGTTCCCCAAAGTCCTCTATTGATAGAGTATTTAGCCTTTTCCCAAGGGTAATCAATTCCGTTTTCTTTCAGGTAAGCAATTTCAGTTTCTCTAGATAATTTATTATCTCTAATAGGAGTAATGATTTCTATTTCTGGAGCGATAATCTGAAAGATCATATCAAAACGTACTTGGTCATTTCCTGCACCAGTACTACCGTGAGCAATATAATTAGCCCCCACCTTTTTGGCGTAATTAACTATTTCAATAGCTTGTACAATACGCTCTGCACTAACAGAAAGTGGGTAGGTATTATTTTTCAAAACGTTCCCAAAAATTAAGTATTTTACTACTTTATCATAAAACGTCTGTACGGCATCAATAGATTTGTATGAAGTAGCCCCTAATTCTAGAGATTTTTTTTCAATCTGACTTATTTCTTCTTTTGAAAAACCACCGGTATTTACACTAACGGCATGAACTTCAAATCCTTTATCTTTTGATAAATGTTTCGCACAGTAGGATGTGTCTAATCCGCCGCTATAGGCTAAAACTAATTTTTTCATTTTATTTCTTTTTTAGGAAAAGGGATTCTTTTATACTTTTTAATCGCTTAAAAGCTTTTGTGTTTAATTTTTCTTTCTCTTCTACAGCTTTCTTTTTGGATATAGCTTTAGGGTCATAAAGCATGGCAGTGCATAGACACATTTTGCGTTCTGTGCGTGTAAGAATATCAAAGTTTTTACAGGTTTGGCATCCTTTCCAAAACTCCGGATCATCAGTAAGCTCAGAAAAAGTTGTTGGTTTGTATCCCAACTCGTAATTTATTTTCATTACGGCCAATCCGGTAGTGATACCAAAAATTTTAGCATCAGGAAATTTTTCTCCTGAGAGTTCAAAGATTCGTTGCTTTATTTGTTTAGCTAAACCTCTATCTCTATAGTCTGGATGCACAATAAGACCAGAATTAGCGACATATTTTTCATGTCCCCAAATTTCAATATAGCAGAAGCCAGCAAATGTGGTTCCGTCTAATGCTATAACAGCGTTACCGTTTTCAAGTTTTTTACGAATATATTCTGGAGTGCGTTTTGCAATACCAGTGCCACGAGTTTTTGCAGATTCTGCAATCGTATCACAGATAATTTCTGCATACTTAAAATGTGATTCGTTAGCAATTAGTAATTCCATTGCCAATTAGGATTTAAGAGTAAAAATATTAATGAAATGTTGTTTTGAGACTTAGCGGAAATGGACTCACCTATTTCCATAATTATAGTGCACCCTTACGGGCGGCGACGTGTAGGCGTAAATGAACGGGCAGATGCGAATGATCTGTCTGTAGTGAATATGTAATTGTTTTTGTTCATTATGAGTCAAAAGTACAAATAAAATCGACTTATCAACAGTAGTGTTTAAATTTTTACAAAAACTTTACAATTTGTTACGTTGTTTACTTAATTCGTAAATCATGAAGGAGAATACGAGCAGATATTCAATAGTAAGAATTCCTAAATGCTCCACATAATTAGGATCAGAATAGGCCCAATAACTAAGAATTACAGAGGCAGACCATACTAAGGCGTATCTATAATTAGTGAAACAAGTAAGTACGACTAAAAAAATAATATACCAAGGGTGTACTGTTGGTGATATGAAGTAGTATATCGTAAGTACCCAAAGCATGCTAGTTATTAAAGTATTCAGAGTGTCATTTTTTCTAATAAAGGTAAAGGCCAATACAGTCAAAATAGTGATAATAGGCGTTAGCTTACCGTAGGTCTTAATCAATTCCCAAGGTTTTGCATCAAAATAACTCACACCTATTGTTTTAACAACATTGTAAATACTGGAATTAAACTCAAAATTAGAAAACCATAAACCTACCGTTTTAGAATAATTAGCAATGAATTCTGAAGCGTAAAAGGGGAGGAGTAGGGCTAGAATACTTACCCCTACGATACCGTAAAAAGCAACACTTTTTTTAAACTTAAAATGAGTTAAAAAAAGAGGTAAAAATAAGAGCGGAACTAATTTTATACTTATAGAGCAAGCATACATCACAGCGGCAAGCTTCCAATTGTTCTGTGATAATAAGTAGAGAGACCACACAAAGAAGAATAGCATGACCCCTTCAAAATGGAGATTTCCTGTAAGCTCCATAATTACCAGCGGATTTAAAAAGTACCAGAAGATTAAATGCGGTGATTTGTTCAGCTTGCGTAATAGTTTTCTCCCGAAATAAACAATTCCGATATCTGCAAGGATTATGAATATACGCATAACAATTACAGCGCCTAAAATACTTTTTCCGCCAAGTAGTGCTGCAATTCCGAATAAGAGCTGATTTAGGGGCGGATAGTTACTGTGAAACTTAGGGCTTAATTCTCCCATCCCTGTAAAGAGCTTCTTGGCATTGTCTATTACTAGATTGGGATCTAGAATAAGATCATTAGGAATGTTTAAATAGGGGTTGATAAAGTTACTCACCAATTCACCATCCCATATAAACCGATAAAAGTCTTGTGATAAGTTGGGAATTGTTACTAAGAATATAATTCTAAAAATTATTCCTGTAGCAAGGATAAATTTTAGGTTTAGTTTTTCAAACTGTACTATTTTAAAACACAAGACTAGTAGCCCTATAAAAAGGACGACTAGTTTTGTAAATTCTGTTCTTTCAAAATGAAATGCAAATATGTAATATAAGATGCAACTTAAAAGCATCATTACCATTGGAACTTTATGAAGCTTCCAATATGATTTCATTCTTATGCTCTTGCAGTAAGTGATTTAAAGAATACGAATCCGAATCCTAAAAATAACATAAAGTGAAAAGGGAACAATCCAAAATCATTCAATGGAATAGCACTGTACATCCCAAATAAGAAGTATACCATTAATGCTGCTTCTATAATCATGTTTGGAGATAGTTTCGTTGCTAAATACTTATTTCCTTTCCAACTGTTTTTAATGTTGTCTAAGTTAAACTTAGGTGTTCTAACAAATTCACTTCTTTTACCCATATGGCCTTCTAATACAGCAATAGAATTGTGTAAAGAGAAACCTAATGCTATAGAGAAGAAGGTGAAGAATAGTTTTATGTAGTCAATGAAATTATCAAAACTACTGCCTTGAATACTTTTATAGGTAAACCAATAACAGACAAATAAAATAATAGTACTTACGATAAAGAAACTTGTTACTTCAAATATCCAACCTAGATGGCCATAGCTATTTTTGATGTAAAGCATTGGAATACTTAATAGTGCTACTATGAATACACATAGAAACATAGAGCTATTAAGTAAATGCATTACTCCATGAAATTTAGTCTTGAAAGGAATGTTTTTAGAAGAAACAACACTTGAAACAGTTTTTCTAAAGTTCTCTGCACCACCTTTATTCCATCTAAATTGTTGCGAACGTGCAGCACTAATAACTACAGGTAATTCTGCTGGAGTTTCAACATCTTCAAGATATTTAAATTTCCAGTTCTTTAATTGTGCTCTGTAGCTTAAATCTAAATCTTCAGTTAAGGTATCACCTTCCCAGTTACCAGCATCCAGAATACATTCTTTACGCCATATACCAGCAGTACCATTAAAATTGATAAAGTGTCCTTTTGCATTTCTACCTACTTGTTCTAATGTAAAGTGGGCATCTAATGCAAAGGCTTGTATTCTAGTTAAAGTTGAATAGTCTCTGTTAATATGTCCCCAACGGGTTTGAACTACTCCTATTTCTTGATCTTTAAAATAAATGATGGTCTTTTTTAACCAATCTGCTGATGGCAAGAAATCGGCATCGAAAATTGCAATAAATTCACCTTTCGCGATTGTTAATCCTTCTTTAAGTGCACCTGCTTTAAAACCACTTCTATTCTCACGTCTTATGTGTTGAATGTCTAAGCCAGTCTCTTGTAATTTTTTAATATGTTCAGCAGTCTTTTCTACAGACTCATCTGTAGAATCATCAAGAACTTGAATCTCTAATTTGCTTGATGGGTACTCTAATTTTGCAATATTTTCTAACAAACGATCCATTACATACTCCTCGTTATAGACAGGAAGTTGAATGGTAACAAACGGAATTTCTTTGGGGTCTAATAGGTTGTACTTAGGGGCTGTTTCATTTTTTTTCTTATAGCTTAAGTAGTTGAACAATAGGTTCAATTGCGCCAAACTATAAAAGAAAATTAAAACAAGAGCAATGCTGTAGATTGCGATGATAATGTAGGAAATTGTTAATGCCATCTTATTTTATACTGTATTTAAAAATCCAACTTAGGATTTTTATGCCTGCAAATATACTACCTTTTACGGTACCTGACACTTTTGATATGCCAATTCTTTTTTTATAACGTACTGGTACTTCGGTATATGTAAATTTCTTCTTTAAAACCTTCAATTGCATCTCAACAGTCCAACCGTAGGTTTCATCTTCCATGTTCAAGGCCAATAACTTATCGTATTTAATAGCTCTAAAAGGCCCTAAATCTGTAAATTTTGCATTGAAAAATAGTTTCATTAGAAAGGTTGCTAACCAATTTCCAAATATTTGCTGGGGTGTCATAGAACCATCTTCTCGCAACGCCTCGTCCCTAGCTCCTATAACCATATCTATATCGTCATAGAGTATAGGGGCAACTATTTTAGTGAGTTCTTCAGGATAATCAGAATAATCACCATCAACAAATACGATGATATAGGGGTTCTTAGATGTTTTGGCGATATAATCCAGTCCTGCTAGGCAAGCGTAACCATATCCTTTTTTGGTCTCCATGAGTACTGTAGCCCCTGCAGCTTCAGCATTTTCGGCAGTTTTATCTGTTGAATTATTATTGACAACAATGATTTCAGATACATTAGTTGGTATTTCTTTTATAACATGAGCAATAGAATCTGCTTCGTTATATGCGGGAATAATTACTATAATTTCTTTCATTATCTTAAGTCAGAAAGTTTATTCTCGCTTCTAAAACTAGAAAAGCTAAACCACTCTTTAATTTTTTCTCCATTTTTATACTTTTCTGCCGAAGTTAATTTCTCATTGGTGTATTTTAAACAATACCCATCTTTGACTCCTTCACTAAGTTGGCATTTATGATTAATATGCCCGTTGCTATCATAAAACAACCACCATTTATATTTTTGACCGTATCTGTAATTTCCTTCTTGCTTTAATTTTCCGTTTTTAGTGAAATAAACCCAGTAATCTGTTTTGCTATTCTGATCGTAATGTCCTTGTTCAGAGAGAGTACCATTTTCGTAATAGAATTTCCAATAGCCACTTTTCTTCCCGTTTTCTACCCAGCCTTCGGATTTTAATATTCCAGTTTTGTAATAATTTTTGGAATACGTTTTCGCAAAAACACTGGTATTTATTAAAACGAAGGCGCAAACATAGAAAAAAGCTTTTAAATACATGGTTGATTATTTTTTGTTCACTAGTTCCATTAAATCAACATCATTTCCTAAAAGTACTTCTGTAGAATTAATTCTTCCTTCTTCTGGTCCGTTTTCTAATTTTAGAACTCCTCTAGGGCAGACAGCAGAACATACGCCACAACCAACACAACTAGAACGTACAATGTTTTCTCCTTTTTGAGCATAAGCCCTAACATCAATACCTTGCTCGCAATACGTAGAACAGTTACCACAAGAAATACATTGTCCTCCGTTTGTAGTAATTCTAAAGCGTGATTTGAAACGCTGTACAAATCCGAGGTAAGCAGCTAACGGACAACCAAATCTACACCAAACTCTATTTCCAAAAATCGGATAAAACCCTGTTCCAATAACTCCAGCGAAAATAGAACCAATTAATAAGCTATATAAATTTTGAATACTAGAGGTTTTAATTCCTAATACGGTTCCTGTTTCTGCAAAAAAGCTATATAAGGTTAAGGCTGTCATGACTAATGCAAATAATAATACACCGTGAATTAACCAACGTTCTACTTTCCAAGAGAACAAAGATTTGCTAGAGTGTTGTCTGTAAGGGTCCCCTAAGGTCTCTGCAAGACCACCGCAGCCACATACCCAAGAGCAATACCATCTTTTACCAAAGAAATAAACCATGACAGGAACAAAAACCAAGGTTAATACAATACCCCAAACTAAAATAAAAAGACCAATACCACCACTGTTTAACAGCGATTTCAAATTCCATTGAAAAAAGAAATCATAATCTAAAGGAAAAGCATTCTTGAAATCATAGTATGGCATTTGTAAACGCACCATTATTTCAGGGATAAGAAAAGCAAATACAATTTGAAAGAATAATACCGATGTTGTACGCACCATTTGATACACATTATGGCGGTATTTAATATACATTCTTGCAGCCATTACCGTCATTACAACACAATACATAAATCCGTATACGAACCAGTGTCCGGCAGGATTACCGCTTAAGCTTTCACTGATAGGATCTACTATGAAGGTCCAGTTTACGGCGTATTCTGATGCAAAATAGAGTACAAGGTAAAAAGAAACTAAGAAAATAAAGACCATCCATGCTATCCACCCTTTATTGGTGGCACTTTCATGGTAAACGCCATCATTTTTAATACCCTTTTTACCTAATAATATAGCATTAGGTAAAATGTACATTAACGCTCCAATAATGGCTAAGCCAAAAGTTAAGAACCACATGATGCCTTTGTTATTAGCAATAAAACCTGTTCCTGATTTTTTACCAATAAGCGTAGCCATGTCACTAGAGCTGGTATATATTTTTTTGTCGTATTCTTTATTTTTTACGTGGGTTTCATTAGCGTTGTCTAAAGCATTTGCTACAAGAGGTGATAATCCTTGCATTCCAGAAAACTCTTTACCTACAACATTTTGATTTATATCCGCTATGAAAACTTCGCTTTTTATATTTTTTTCAGCAACAATGCTATCAAATGAATTCTGATCTAATTTAAAGGTTCCTAATAATGGAACAGCGGTGAAGACAGCTAAGCCTATCAAAAAGATAATAAGGCCAATTTTTTGTATTATTTTCATGTTATATTTTTTACCTTATTAAGATTAAGCTTTACTAAAAATTCTTTTCCAACTTTTTTTCTTGACACTGATGTTGGTGTTGTAGGTGCTATTAAATTTGCTTACAATTTCCTGCTCGTAAGCTTTGAAGAATTCGGGGTCAAAATTGGCATCTTTTAAATGCTCAATGACAAAATCTATATTTTTGTTTTCTGTGAGCCAGCGGTCAAAAATTTCGTGCCTCATTCTTATACCAAAGGTGTTTATTCCTAAGAATTGTCTAGTATCTTTATGTATGGCAATTGTTAGGCAGATATTTTCTTTAGCATGGCGCCAATGAAAATGTTCTTCATGGTCTTGTTTGCTTCGTTCGCTAAATACCCAACCATATGTTTGGTATTCAATATCTAAAAATTTGGCAGAATTAAACCAGTGTCCAGGTTTGTATTCTGTTGGGTTGCCACATAAAGTCTGTGCAAGGGTTTCTCCCATCATTCTTCCGGTATACCAAACAGCTTCAATAGGTCTTCTGTTGCCAATACCTTCATGCTGTTCCGCACAATCGCCAATAGCGTAGATGTCCTTGATATTAGTTTCTAAAAATCTATTTACTTTTACGCCTCTGCCCAGTTCAATACCAGAATCTTTAAGAAAATCAATATTTGGGGCAACTCCTGCTGTTAGTCCAACAACAGAGCATTCAATGGTATCTCCTTTGTCTGTTCTAATCGCTTTTGCATGACCGTTTTCATCAGAAATAATTTCTTCTAAATTAGTCTCTAAGCGTAAATCTATATGGTGATCTAAAATATGCTCATTAATTAGTTGTGATTCTCCTTTCGGTAAAACGCCATTCCAAAAACTATTTTCTCGCACTAAAAAAGTGACAGGAATTTTTCTGCTGCGAAGCATTTCCGCCATCTCTATACCTATAAGTCCGCCGCCAACAATTACAGCTCTATTACATACTTCTTTGTTTGGAGCATTTTTTTCAAGCTGTTCTAAATCTTGTTTAGAGTATAGCCCTTGGACGCCTTTTAGGTCTTGACCTGGCCAACCAAATTTATTAGGTTTAGATCCTGTAGCTATAATTAACTTATCATATGAAACAGATGTTCCACCTTTTAGTTTCAGGCTTTTATTCTCGTGATCTACGCTTGCTACAAAAGCATTTAATAACTCAATTCTATTCTTCTTCCAAAACCAATTCTCATACGGTTGTGTATGTTCAAACTTCATATGCCCCATGTACACATACATTAAGGCGGTTCTAGAGAAGAAATATTCACTTTCTGCAGAGATGATTGTAATTTTTTTATCAGATAATTTTCGAATGTGTCTAGCGGCTGTAACACCTGCTATTCCATTTCCAATAATGACAATGTTTTCCATATGCTTTGATTGGTTGTTGGGTTTGAGTCGTAACTAGTTATGAGAACTTAACAAATTCTGAATATTTTATTTAGAAACTTAAATAAAATATTTCTGTTATAGAATTGTGATATTCTTTGATTCTCTTTGAACCATCGAAACCAAGAAGCATTGTTATTGTTAGCATTAGAAAAGCTTCTCGACTTAGATGTAGATACTAATAAAAAGTTTAAGATATGAAAAAGAGTGTAAGTATAGTATTTTTTTTAATAGGAATTAATTTTAGTTTCTCACAGTCAACTACAGATTTTATTTACAAAGCAGATGCTTTTTTTAAAATGTATGTGACTGATGGTAGCGTTAATTATAAAGCAGTAAAGAAGAATAAAACCGATTTATTAGATTTAAAAACAATGCTGGCAACGCAAACTGTTGCTAAGGAAAACACGAAGGAGTATCAAGCTTTTTGGATCAATGCGTATAATATATCTGTAATTGACGGTGTAGTTGCTAATTACCCTATAAAATCTCCTTTAGATGTAGCAGGCTTTTTTGATAAAATCACCTATAAAATAGGAGGAACAAACATCACCCTTAATGATATAGAAAATAAGAAATTAAGAGCAGAGTTTCCTAAAGAAGCACGCTTTCATTTTGTGTTAGTCTGTGCAGGTTTAGGTTGTCCTCCGATAATTAATACAGCTTATAAAGCAGCTACATTAGACCATCAACTTACGCAACAAACAAAGAAAGCAATCAACAACCCAAGTTTTATTATGGTAGAAAAGAATAAAGTAAAAATCTCTCAATTATTTGAGTGGTATAAAAAAGATTTTTTACAAAAAGATGCATCTGTAACGGATTTCATCAATAGATATAAAGCCGAAAAACTTCCAGAAGGGGCAAAAGTGGGCTATTACAGCTATGATTGGCGCCTAAACGAAACTAAATAACTAAAGGAAATTAAGATAATCAAAGAATAAAAATTATGAAAAACAAAAATTACATAGCATTGGCAGTATTGGTCTTAGCAACCTCATTTGGGTTTGCACAAGATGAAGAGGAGAAAAGTAATATTCAACAATATACCCCTTCAAAATTAATAGGGAAAGGACAGTATGATGTAAAATGGTTTAATAACTTATATACGCAAACAGAGAGTACTTTTTCTGATGGAAAAGAACCAAGACAAACATTTTTCACCTCTAGTTTAGAAGCGTATACAGGTGTTGGCGAAAATAAAAGATGGAATGTTGGTGCTATTCTAGAATTTAGATCAAACGTTATTAATGATAGAAGTGCTTTGGATGTTTTTAAATTTGATGGAGAAGATTCTTCTGCTCGTTCAGGACTTACCTCAATTGCGCCTTCTGTAAAATTTGTACCTTTTACAGCAGTGAGTAATTTCAGTATTCAGAGTTCATTTTTCATTCCTTTAGTAGATAATGAAACGGAGAATGGCGTGTTCTTAGATCAAAAAGGGTATACGTGGCAAAATAGATTTTTCTATGATTATACCTTTCCGGGAGATAAATGGCAATTATTCTCTGAGCTAAATTCAGAACTTCATTTTGGTGATAAAGAAGAAAGTTTTGCGAATAATAGCTTAAGCTTAACTCCTGGGTTATTTTTAAGTTACTTTCCAAGCAGCAAATTTACGGTGCTAGCACTAGCGCAACACTCTCAAAGATTGGATTTAGGGAATGATTTTTCTCAAGATTTCACAGCCGTAGGTGGAGGGGCAAAATATCAATTAACGAAAGCATTAAATTTAGAGCTTCTGTATACAAATTTTGTTAGAGGTTCTAATACTGGACTAGGAGAAACCTTTAACTTAGGATTACGAGGTATTTTTTAAAGCCTGTTTAATAAAAGCCTATTTTTGAATTATAAATTAATTATAATGAATAAAATAGGCGTTTTGCTTCTTTTTTGTATCCAAATTTCATGTTCTAGTCAAGAAAAGAGTAAAATTAATGGGGTTAGTTTTGTGTCCTCTAGAATAGAGGTGGCGCAAGAACATATTCAAGAGGTGGTAGATTTAAATGCAAACCATGCGGCAGTCATGCCTTTTGGGTTTATTCGCGATTTAGCTTCTCCCGAAGTTAAATTTAATACGGATAAGCAGTGGTTTGGTGAAACTAAAAGTGGCGCAAAGCAATATATTGAAATGCTCCATAAGAATAATATTGCTGTGATGTTAAAACCTCAAATTTGGATATGGCGTGGGGAATTCACTGGAAATTTAAAAATGAATAGCGAAGCGGAATGGCTTACGCTTGAACAATCTTATAGTGATTTTATTTTGACTTATGCAGAATTGGCGCAAGAGGCTAATGTAGAAATGCTGTGTATAGGAACAGAGCTAGAGCAGTTTGTGGTAAACAGGCCAGAATATTGGACGGCCCTTATTCTTAAAATAAAAGAACGTTATAAAGGGAAACTTACTTACGCTGCTAATTGGGATGAATACAGGAAAGTTCATTTTTGGAATACTTTAGATTATATTGGTGTTGATGCCTATTTTCCTTTATCTGAAGATAAATCGCCATCTGTTGAGGCTCTGAAAACGGGTTGGCAAAAATGGAAAACTGGTTTAGCTGAGATAGCTTTAAAAGAAGATAAGCCTATATTATTTACAGAATATGGGTATAGAAGTATGGATTATACCGCTAAGAAACCTTGGTTGGTAGATAGGAATGATGAAAATGTAAACTTAGAGGCACAAGTAAATGCTACAGAAGCTATCATACAAGAATTTTGGTCAGAAGATTGGTTTGCGGGAGGATATGTTTGGAAGTGGTTTATAGATCACAAACAGTCTGGCGGGGGTACGGATAATAGGTTTACGCCCCAAAACAAGCCTGCAGAAGAAACCTTAAGAAAATTATATAAAATCAATTATTGATTTGAAATTTTTTACCATGAAATTAAATTATTTTTTCTTAAGTCTTATTTTCATGGTGTTCGGTACGGTCTTAGGGCAGGAATTAACCATTAAAGAAATTACAATAACAGGTGTAAAAAGAACCAAGCCATCTTTCTTGTCAAAAATTATTACAACAAGAAAGGGGGATGTTTTAGATACCCTTGCGTTAGAAAATGATATTCTAAAATTAAAAAGATTACCACCAGTAGCAAATGCAACTTTTAAAATAAACCAACAACAAGAGGGTACTGTAGCAGTTGTTTTTGCTATTGAAGAAAATTTTACCTTAATTCCTTTTGCAAATCTTTTTAGTTCTTCAAATGATGATTTTGCATTTCGGTTGGGTTTACAAGAATTTAATTTGTTAGGCAGGAATATTACCCTAGGTGGTTTTTATCAATACGATATATTTAATTCTTATGGTGTAAGTATCAGGGCGCCTTATTTGTTCTCTGATAAATTTGGTTTAGCCGTTAGCTATAATGATTTTACAACACAAGAGCCTGTTTTTTTTAGTGAAGCTACTGCAGATTATAAGTATAATAATAAGGGGGTGGAGGTTTTAGGCTTGTACCAAATGAACCTGAAAAATACGGTGGAGTTTGGGTTTTCTTTTTTTTCTGAAGACTATCAATATATTGATGGCTTTACAAGCAATGAAGTGCCTACAGCATTAAAAGTTGACAAACGCTTATGGAAATTACTGTATAACTTTGAAGCATTGAAGTATCATTACCAATACTTAAATGGCTTCAAAAGTGCATTAAACTTGCAGTATGTACATAGTGCAGATGCGAATCTTCCGGATTTTATTATAGGCTTTAACGATTTTCTGTTTTATAAACGTGTAGGTCAAAAAGGTAATTGGGCGAACAGAGTCCGCTTAGGGTTGGCCACTAATTCTGATAGTCCATTTGCTCCTTTTACCTTAGATAATAATTTAAATATTAGAGGGGTAGGTAATACCATAGATCGCGGTACCGGTGCCATAGTATTTAATACAGAGTATAGACATACCTTAATAGATAAAGATTGGTTTGTATTACAAAGCAATGTTTTTGTAGATGGAGGCTCTTGGCGAAACCCAGGAGGTGAATTAAGTGATTTTTCTCAGAATGAAAATATTAGAATTTATCCAGGGGTAGGTTTGCGTTTTATGCATAAAAGAGTTTTTAATGCCATTTTTAGGATAGATTATGGCTATGGAGTCACAAAAGATGCAACAAAAGGCTTAGTATTTGGAATTGGACAATATTTTTAATAATATTTACTACAAATATCAGTATCAATGAACTACAAAAAAACAATCCCCCCTTTTTTGGCTTTGTTCGCGATGATTCAGTTTGGTTTTTCTCAAGAGAAATATCAGACATTTGTTGCTCAAAAAGGAGACGGAATTGTTTCTGTTTTATGGAGAGAAGGCCTTCAGGTAGATAAGTATTACCAGGAATTTTTGAAACTAAATAGGGGTTCAATTATCGATGGAAGTTATTTGGAACGTGGAAAAACCTATAAGATTCCTAATAGCGAAAGTTCTTTTCGGAATATGGGGAGAATGATAAACCTTACTAGTCAAGAAGATCGTCCTATTTTCGATACTACGAAGACAGCGATAAAGAAGAGAGATAGCTTGCTCAATAATACCGTATATTATTTACTTATTGATAATTTTAATGCCGATAATTTTCAGCAAGAAAAAAAGAATTCCAAAAGTAATTATGAGTTAGCTACTGCTATGGCTGTTAATTTGTTAGCTCATGGTGCTCGGGTGTTTTTATTTGAAAACGATAAAGAGGAGGAAGTGACGTTAGGAGATTTCGTAACGGCCATAAATCGACGCTATTTAAAATACCAAGATAGTTACCAGCGGCTTCTAGTGGTTGATGTGGGGAATGGTAGCCTTAGTACCTCTTCTATAATTTCTGTAGCTCATGATCAGAAGAGTACGGAAGGAAAACATTTTGCCAATAGCATCACAAAAACGTTTAAATCAAAAAAATTTAGATTGAAAGCGAAACAAAATGAGGTTGAATTTTTATCAAACAAAACCAACGTATATTTGATTAATAATGTGTTGCCATCATTGAGCTTTATTACCGTAGAAAATCAGCATAAAAAAACACCATCCGTTACAGCTACTGAAGCAAATAAAAGTAAATTTGCCAATGTAATCACTACTGGTATACAAATTGATTACTCAACCATAGCCATGGAAGATAAAAAGTAACGCTTCCAAATAGATAAAATTTATAAATTGAATTTTGAAATTACCATGTTAAAATTAGGCATAAAATATGTTTTGTTACTCTTAGCTTGCGCCACTATTCTTCCGGTAAGTGCTCAGGATTCTGTAAGTACTGTAGTTGCGGAAAAAGGAGACGGAATACTCTCTTTATTAAGGAAACACGGGGTGGATCCATATGACACGTATGAGGAATTTGTAACTATGAATGTTCATAATCTTCGGGATAGTGTTCATTTATATGAAGGTAGAACATATAAAATACCTACAGTAGTTGAGAATTTAAATCTTAAGGTAGAGCCAAAAGCAACATCGGTTACGGGTGTCACTTATGAGATATTTGGTAAAAAGCATGCAGAAGTGATTGCGCAGAGTACTAAATTAAAAAATAATGTATACTATTTGGTTTCAGGGCATGGCGGTCCAGATCCTGGAGCTATGACTACCTATGTTGGGAAACCAATTTCTGAAGATGAATATGCTTACGATGTTACCTTAAGGCTTGCTAAAGAGTTGCTTTCTCATGGTGCCATAGTGTATGTCATTATTCGCGATCCTGATGACGGTATCCGAGATGAACGTATTTTGGAGATGGATAGAGATGAGGTGGCTTATCCAAATGAGGAAATTCCTTTAAATCAAGTAGCTCGATTAAAACAACGTGTAGAAATCGTTAATAAACTCTACAAAGAAAATAAAGGAAGGTATCAACGTTTGATTGTCACACATGTGGATAGTAGAAGTAAAGGTCAAAATATTGATGTTTTCTTTTACCATCACGAGGATAGTAAGAACGGTAAAAAATTGGCAGAAAGTATTCATAAAACTTTCGAAGCCAAATACAAGCAATACCAACCTAATAGAACATATTCTGGTACTTTTGAAGATAGAACTGCGCTTTATTTAGTGCGTAAAACGCATCCAGCAATGACGTTTATAGAAATTGGAAATATTACCAATGAAAAAGATCAACGTAGAATTCTGGATCCAGATAATCGACAAGCACTTGCTAAATGGATTAGTGAAGGGGTGATATTAGATTACGAAAACTAAACGGCTACTTTTCTTCGGTAGTAATCGTATAATTTTTCTGGACCTGCGCCTAGATAGTTTTTTAAGTGAATGACGCCAAAATGATATTGTAATCTAATTTTTCCTTTATCATCATACCTTCTGGTAGAAGTTTTTACGTGAAAAGGGAGTATAGTAAAATTGGACATTTTGTATATACGTCTTATGAATTCATTATCCTCGTAAATAATATAGTTTTCATTAAAACCACTAGTGGTATCAAATAATTTTTTGGTAATAAAAAGCGATTGATCTCCTCCTCTACAAATAGATAAATTAATTCTAGTGAGCCATCCAAAAAAGTTTAAAAACCTACTATTGGTATCAAATTTAAGTAAAAAGCATCCTACCTTATTTTCTTGCTTCACTTGATTAACGATAAGACTATCAAATTTTATAGGAGGAAAGGTATCTACGTGTAAGAAGTACAATATAGCACCCTTCGCAGAAGCTGCTCCAGTGTTGAGCTGTTTTGCTCTTCCCTTCGCGGAATGGATAACTTTTGCGCCATGCTCTAATGCAATTTGTACCGTGTTATCCGTGCTTCCGCCATCAATAACAAGAATTTCTTCAATGTACTCGGGACTACTATGTGTAGTGAGGTAATGCAGAATTGTTTTGATGCATTGTTCTTCATTTAGAACAGGGATTACAATACTTATTTTAGGATTACTTGATTTCATTTAAGCTCCAGTCGTAATCATTATATTTTACTTTAGCATCTGTGCTTATTGCTATTTTGCTATACGGTTTTAGGTACTCTTGTAAAGATACCGTTGTTGTAAAATCACTCTTATACCATTTAAAAATATTAGAAAGCTGTAATTCATTTTCTGATATGTTATTACGTGTGGTATCATTTATGAAACTGAACGTTGCTTTCTGTAATTGTGCTTCCATTGTCGCAGGAAGGTAAGCCGTATTTACTAGCTTAGGACAGGAGTAAGAAGCGCAATTAATTGCAAAATGAATTCTTGGTTCATTCATTTTGCGTAAAATTTTATGTTCAATATTTCCTAATGAATAGGTTTTGTTGCCAATTTTAACCCATTCTTGATCCCAAGGACCTTTAATGTCCTTGATGCTTTTTACGGGATAATTATCCAGAATTAATTTTACGGTAGCGGCATTGTATAAGTTGATATAGTAAGCTAATTTTTCATCTTTGGACCACTGGTCTGTTGGAGCATTTTTTGCTAAGCCTTCTAAATAGGTGCTTAAGGCTAAAGCATCTTTTTTGAAACCTTTGTAATTTACGTTACCTTTTTGATCAACATATTTTCCAAGTAGCCTATTCCATTCAGCGTGGTTCGGTTTGTTATTGGGTGCGGTGTTACTTGCACTCGTAAAATTAAAAGAAACTAGGGCAAACAGGATTAAGGAAAAGACTTTCATAACTCACTTTTTTACATTAGTTGAAATTTAAAAGATAACCTTACAAGATTTTTTTTATCGGCTTGTATAATCGTTTAAACGTACTTTTTCCCTTAAAGTTGTTTGATTAATTCTCTAAAGAGCTGTACCATGCTAGGTTCTGTTCTTTCTGCAACAGCTATAATATCATTAATATCTACTGGTTTCAAGTTTTCTGGGTTGCATTCATCTGTTAAAACGGAGACAGCGATAACGGGTAGATTTAAATGATTAGCAACAATCACTTCAGGAACGGTACTCATACCTACTGCATCTGCTCCTAGAATTTTGAGCATTTTATATTCCGCTCTAGTTTCTAATTGTGGGCCAACGACAGAGGCGTAAACACCTTCTTTTAAAATAATATTTTCTTTTTTAGCTATGGCGAGTAGCTTCTTGCGCATATCTGCATCGTATGGAGCGCTCATGTCTGTAAACCTGCTGCCAAATTCGGCAACATTTTTAAAAGCGAGTGGTGAGCCTCCCTGAAGGTTAATATGATCTTCGATAAGCATCATGTCTCCCTTTTTTAAATCGGTATTAATAGCGCCCGATGCATTAGAAATAAAAAGCTTTTTAATTCCTAATTGATGCATCACGCGTATTGGATAGGTGACATCTATTAAATCATAACCTTCATACATATGAAAACGTCCTTGCATGACTACAACTTTCTTTCCTTGTAAGGTGCCAAATATTAATTTTCCAGAATGAAACTCTACTGTGGCTAGTGGAAAATATGGAATATGGTTGTAGTGTGCTTCAATAGGATCTTCTAAATCATTTGCTAGTCTGCCTAGTCCTGTGCCTAATACAATTCCTATTTCTGGCGCGTCAAAACCTTTTCCAATTAAGTAGCTTACAGATTCGTCTAATTCTTTTTTATTCATGAGTGTTATTTTTTAAGAAAGATTGAAAAGCGGGATGGTCTTTAATATCTTCTATGACATCAACATCATTCCTTTTCTGTAATAGGGTTGTGTTTTTATCTTCTAAATTTTTCAAAGTGTCTTTTAGTACGGTAGGAGTGCCCCAGGCTTTATCTGTGAAAACTGCATGTTCTACTGCTTTCATGCCCAATAGGTAGTAACCGCCGTCTTCTGCAGGTCCTACAACAAAATCAGATGTATCCAATTGTGTAAAGGCATTCTCCAAATCTTTTTGGGTCAGATCATACATATCACTACCAATAACAATTATTTTTTTATACCCTTGTTTAAATCCAGCTTTAAATGCATTCTCCATTCGCAGTCCAAGATTAATTCCTTTTTGCAATTTCTTATCGTAAATATCGTTGCTCCAAATATCATCCTTCCAAATTTCCTCAGAATAATATAATTGTTTTTTTATAGTTAGATTTTTAGTGATTTCTTCGGTATGGTTGAGTAAGAATTTATAAATAGCTAATGCTTTTTTATCACCAACACTGGCTGCTAATCTGGTTTTGCATTTACCAAGTTCGGGATTTCTCGTAAAAATTAAAAGAAGGTTTTCTTTAGACACAAGTGTTTGTTTAGTTTATGATTTTATTGCCTTTGGTCAGTAATTTTCCCCAGTACTTACTAAATACATGGACGTTTTCTGTACGGTTTTCTTCCGAGTCATAGACAGGTAGGTCTTCTTCTACCCATTTGAATATGCCACCGTATAGATTTTGGACATTAGAATAGCCATTTGCTAGTAATTTTTCGCCAATATTTTCAGAACGCACCCCTATAGAGCAGTAGACTACTATTTTTTGGTTTTTGTCTTGTAGTTTTAGCTGTTGACTATCAAAATTATCATAGCCCACCCAAATCGCATTTTTTAGGTGGCTTACTTTGTATTCCTCTAGTTCTCTTGTGTCAAGAATGATAAGACTATCTTGTTGTTGTAGCTCTGCTACAGTAATGTAAGGAACACTTTCCTTATTAAGTTTTTCTAGCGTTTTTTCAATAGATCTCTGCGCCACTAAAAAATTAGTAAAACATAGAAGCGTAATTAGTACGAGGCGTTGTCTTTGCACTGTAAATTATTTTCTAACAAAGATACCAATTAGAAAAGCTGATTTCAAAACAGATTTTTATCTTTCTCTAAAGTGTTCTCATTTTTATATTTCAGAATAAAAGATAGGAGCATGATTAAGAGGTGTTTATTTTAGTATATAGTATTTTTTTTCTCCGTCAATCTAAATAAATAGGATCAGTTTAGATTTTATACAAATATTTAGAGATAACAGTAAACTTCTAAGGCTCTTGTAGCGTTTTTTGACCAGTATATATTACCTGAAGAAATTACGCAATGAAGTGACCAAAGCAATAGTGCGGATGTCGAAAGATACTAAAGAGTAGTCTACTGTAATCAAATACTCATGACAAAATTCAGGAGAGCGTTGAATTTTTAAGAAATCATTTGCCCTCTATTTTTGGGTATTTTGAAAGACTTTTAGGCTATCTCTATTTTGAGTAACAATGATATAAGGACTTTCTTCTTTGGCATGTTTTACTTTAATCATATGTTTTGCATCTCCTGAAACTAAAAAGCCACTTTCGCTAGTTTCAATAGTTTTGAAATTTCCTTTTCCATCTCCTTTTAATAGGCATCCGTTTAAAGCATCATAACGACCGATAAAAACTTCATTACCAAAATCATTCCCAACTAATAAGATGTCTAAATTCCCATCATCATTATAATCTAGACTTAAAATACTATTGATAGGAGCAACTTGTGCTTCCCACGGCAACTGCGTGTACTTAAATATGCCGTTTCCTAAATTTTCAACGTAGACACTTCGGTCATAATTGCCTGTTAGTGTGGTAGCTCCTTTTAATTCTTTTTCAGAGAGTAAAGTTGTTTCCGTTGCAAGTGCATATTCCTTGTAGAAGTTATATTTTGATCTAAATAGCGTACTCTGACTATAAAGATCTCCCCAGAAATTAGCAGGGAAAGATTTGTAACTAGTATCCTTATAGCTGTGTTTAAAGTAGGCAAACATGATAGGGTCTAATGTTCCATTCTTATCAAAATCTTTAGAGATAAGCGTAACAGGTCTTTCTGCAGAGGGTTGATATAAATTATTGGCACCCATATTTCCTACGATAAAATCAATATCTCCATCTTTATCAAAATCTTCCGCAGCTATACTTTCCCACCATCCAACTAGTTGGTCTAGGCCTGTGTTTGCCATTATTTTTAATGATTTAGTATCATTTTTGAAAATAGTTATGGGCATAAATTCTCCTACGACGATTAAATCATCAGAACCGTCTAAATCAACATCTTTCCAAATAGCACTGGTAACCATGCCTATATTTCTGAGTGCTGGGGCATAGCTATCTGTAACATCTTCTAATATGCCATTATTGTTTTTGAGCAAAAAGCTTTTGTCTGCGATAGGGTGCTTTGCAAATGGGGTTCGGCCTCCCACAAATAAATCAACAAAACCATCTTTGTTAAAATCGGTAACCGTGACAATGGAGCCGCTAGAACTAATCTTTGGCATTTTATCTGTTACTATTGTAAAATTGCCTTTGCCATCATTAATTAGGAGTCTATCATCATAAAAGCCGTTATCTAGCATAAACTCATTACTACCAGATACCAAGTAAATATCTAAATCACCATCATTCTCCAAATCAAAAACAGCGATACTTTCTTCCTCAAAGTTTTTGTTTTTAGGGTCATCAAATAAGTCTTCTTGGATAAAAGTACCCTCGGTATTTTGAAAGAATAATTGCGGAGAAAAGCCTGAGGAACTACCGATGATGAAATCCTCAAATCCATCGCCATTTAAATCGCCAGCGGCAAGACAAGGACCGTTTTGTGTAAGCTTATGAGGTAATATTCGTTGCACATTAAAATCAATAATATCTATTTCATCATGTTTGTAATTAATGTCCGTATTTCTTGTTATGTCAGTTAATAAAGGTGTTGAGTTTTTCGAGATTAATGGAAAACTTAGCTCTTTCTTCGATGGTACGTGTGCTTTGTTATAGTTAAGTTGTACTTTTTGGTTTGCAGCAATATTGGATACTTTTTCAAATTGGCCATCAGACCAAAGAACCTCTATGCTTTTGATTGTTTTTTCTGCGCCTAAACCAAAGTGTAATTTACTTTCTACAGAAGACATATAGCCTCTACTTAAGTAATGTTCTTGGTATTGAAATAAATCATTTTCAAATCGGATAACTACTTTACTACCAACACCAAGTTTATTTGTTTTAGGACCAACTAATTCTACTTGGATGTAATTATTTTTTTTAGTGCTATTGTTTTTAAAAAGGAAAGCCTCATCATTTATGTTATTAACCACATAATCTAAGTCTCCGTCGTTATCCAAGTCGGCATAGGCTGCTCCGTTTGAAAAAGAAGGAATATTAAGCCCCCATGCTTCTCCTACATCTATAAACCTGCCATCTCCATCATATTTGTACGCATAGTTCGGAATTTTGATCTCAGGTATAGAGTCTAATAACTGCATATTACTTAGATAGCGACTCACATTAAATTTGAAATCGCGAAAGTCTAAGTCGGTGATGTCTCTAGGGAAGCCGTTCGTGATTAATAAATCTTTATAACCATCGTTATCCATGTCTGCAAATAGGGGAGACCAACTCCAATCTGTTCTAGAAACACCGGCCATAAGGCCAATTTCACTATAGGGTATTCCGGGACCGTTCCCTTTTTGTAACATGTTTCGACTATATTGATACTCGTAATCAAATTTTTCATTGAGTACATAGCTTGTATATTTATTTTTGTCAACGGTTGTTTTAAGTCTTTGATTTGTCTCACTTAACATGTCAAGTGTAATAATATCTAGGTGTCCATCATTGTTATAATCAGAAATATCAGATCCCATTGAAAACTTACTTTGATGTTTGATGACGTCTTTGATTTGGTTGGAGAAGGTGCCATCTTGATTATTAAAATATAGGATGTCGTTCGTTAAGTAATCATTACTCACATAAATATCTGGCCAGCCATCATAATTTAAATCTGAAATTGCTAGACCTAGTCCGTATCCTTCTATGGTTATTCCCGCTTCGAGGGTTACATCTGTGAATGTTCCATTACCATTATTGTGGTATAATTTATCATTGCTTAAGGAAGAACCGTCGGTAATTTTTTTTCTATAATTGGAAGGGAGCACGTGAATGTCCACATTGTTAAGGACATATAAATCTAAAAGCCCATCCTTGTCATAGTCAAAAAAGGTAGCATTCATACTATTTTCATTACCAGATATTCCATACTCATGAGCTTTTTCTAGGAAGGTTGGAGTGCCATTTTTATTCAGTCCTTGGTTCACAAAAAGCTTATTCCTTTTTTTCTCTTTTGATAGCATGGCGGAGCAAACGTAGATATCTAGTAAACCATCGTTGTTAATATCTACAAGAGCAACACCTGTATTCCAATTTTCTTTAGCTTCTGTTCCAGATTCCTTGGAGACATCTGTAAATTTTAAGTCTCCCTTGTTTAGGTACAGTTTATTGGCTTCTTGGTTTCCTGTAAAGAAAATGTCAGGTAAGCTGTCATTGTTGAAGTCGCCAACAGCAACGCCGCCACCATTAAAAATATACTCATTATTGATAATGTTAAAACTATCCGTTTCTACTATTTTGTTGTTGAATGTAATACCAGAATGATCAGAGTTGATTTTAGAAAATAACGTGTCTTCTTTTTTACGGCAAGAACTGATAATTGAAAACAAAATAATAAAAATAAAGATCAGATTTTTCATTGTGTTGGTTGTGTTGTGGTATTTGATCAATTAGGATATTGTGCTGAAATATATTGGTCAAATTAAGAATTATTAGTGACACTCGCTACAAGAGAAAGTATTAGTTTGTAAGTTTTTGATAATTCATAATTTGTCTTAAAGTAATAGTGTCAATTCAGGATGTTTTCTTTTGTGGGTGCCTTTAATTTAATTTTGGAATATTATGAAAATCAATATAATACGCTTCGTTATTTAGATTTAGTAAATCTTGATACTACTAATTTATTTCAAAAAAACCACCCAACAATTAGTATGTTGGGTGGTTTGGTGTTTTACGCACTAAAAAAAGTTAGTGAAAAGCTGTGGGCTTATTCCATAGCGTTAATAAAGTCTATTGCACTCTTAGGTAGTAAAACCTTGTCAATGATATGAGCTACACCATTTCTAGCTAAAATGTCTGCAGTGGTAATATTTGCATTGACATCGTTGGTTTCATCTCCAATAACAAAATTTTCAGAACCAATAACACTGATGATTTCGATATCTCTTTCAGAAACGGTGGTTGCCGCTCCGGCAGCTAAATCTGTGCTTAATACTTTTCCTACTAATACGTGATAAAGAAGTATGTCACTCAGAAGTTCTATTTCTTCATCAGTATCAAAACTTGCAATACCAGTGTAGTCAGCTCCTAATGCATCAAAAAGATCAGCAAAAGCAGCATCGGTAGGAGCAAATACGGTGGCGGGTCTAAAATAGGTGAAATTAGTTGCTGTAGTATCTTGCACATTCATGGCATCTGTGAACGCTTCAACTAAATCAGTTTTAATTAAAGCTTCTTCTAATACGCTTAGTTGAGCAGCTCCAATTACCGTTGTCGCTAAGTCATCAGAGCCAAGTAAAGCTATAAAATCTAATGCAGATTGTGGTAAAAGTACTTTGTCGACAATGTCTACAACTCCGTTTCTAGCATCTATATCAGCGGTGATTACACTAGCGTTGGTTGCTGTGGCATCACCAAATGCAAATCCGGTTCCATCAGCAATTACGTTAACAAGGTTCTCTTCTAAAAGAGTTGCTGCTGGTCCTACTACTAAATCTGTAGACTCGTTTACAGGTGTTAATACATGGTATAATAGAATTTCTGCTAGCACAGATTTTTCAACATCGTTATCAAAATCTTCAAAACTTGTATAATCATCCCCTAAAGCGTCAAAAAGATCCTCGAAGGCTTGATTGTTAGGGGCTAAAACTCTTGCGGTGTCTAGTTCCATTATTGCATCTACTAAACCTGCGGTGTCCAGAGCAATCGCTAGGAGGCTTAAGTCGTCAGTACCTTTTGCCCATTCTAAGATAGTAGGTCTCGTATCAAAGCTTAAGGCATCAATGGCAGCTTGTGGTAAAAGCACTTTGTCTATTAAGTGAACAATTCCATTATCTGCGTAGTTATTTGCTTGAGTTACGGTGGATACAGGATTTGTTTGATCTAACTTTGTCGCATCAAGTAGTTGTACATCGCCATCAGCAGTTACTATTACCGATAGGTCATCTCCTAAAACGGTGGTTAGTGTAGCGCCATCTGTAAAAGAACTCGCTTCTAAATTACCAGAAACCACGTGATAGCTTAAGATTTGCGAAAGCAAGTCTTTGTCTATATTGACTAATAAATCTTCAGTAGCTGTAATTTCTTCTGTAGTCTCATAACCCAAGGATACTGCTAATGCTGTAAATGCGGCATCAGTAGGAGCGAATACAGTGAATGGTCCGGTGCCTTGTAATGTTGCGGGAAGATCTCCGGTAGCTGCAAGAAGAGCAGCTTCTAATGAGGTAGCGCTTCCACTTGCACTAATTCTAGTATATACGGATCCAGGCCCTACAATGGCGGCTCCAGGAGAATCGACCTCGTCATTATCACAGGAATTTAATCCTACTAATGCGAGCATCGATAATACAATACTTATAGTTTTAAATTTATTCATATCTATATTTTATTAAGATTTTATTGCTTGAAATTTTAATTAATACCCCGTATTCTGGTCTAAAACACCTCCACTTTGGTCAATAGCATTTACAGGAATCGGGAACAGGTCAAATTTCTCTGTGTATGTTCTAAATCTGCTGTAATCAGATTGATTGATGTCTGCAGCTTCATTGGCGATATAAGCGTTAATAACTTCTTGTGCAACACCCCATCTTCTTAAATCAAACAATCTATGTCCTTCCATTCCTAATTCTAAACGACGCTCAAAACGTACCGCTTTTCTAGCAAATTCTTGACTAGCGAAAGCACTGTAAGGTTCAATTTGATAATTGGCAGCATTTCCGTCGCCCGCTTCATTTTGGACGTAGGTCATATTTTTAGCACGATTACGAACTCTATTGACATACTCTAAAGCAAGGGCTAAATCTGGTGCGGATTTTTCAACAGCAGCTTCGGCGGTCATTAGTAAAACATCAGCGAAGCGCATCACATTGTAATTAATACCAGACCAATCAGATCCCCATCCACCAGTTCCTCGGTTGGCATCAACTTCATCTGCTTGGTATACATTTTTCTTGGGCAAGTAAGGACCGGAAACATCAGCAAAAGTTGCTCTGATCCATTCTTTTCCTGGGTTCAGGCCAAAACCATTGTAGTCTATTCCTCTTCTAGACACCGTATAATCTAATCTTGGATCTAAAGGTCCAGTGTGAGGTGTAAAATCATCAGCACTCTCAATACCATAATCATTAGTAACGTCAGTGGCAGCAAATGTATCCAATAATGGTTGTCCGCTACCGTTTGTTTGGTACGCATTGACTAAATCTTGAGTTGGTTGGTAAAAACCACAACAAGTTCCTAACGGTCCGCCGCCAGGGAAATTTAAGGTGCCTGTACCGTTACCGTTAAAAGAACGACCATCATCAGAAACGTATTGAATTGCAAACATTGATTCTGAACTATTTTCTCCAACAAAATTAAAGTTGTTTACATATTCAGCATTCAAAGAATATGGGCTTGTAGTGACAACCTCGTTTAATAAAGTAAATGCTTCGTCCCACTTTTCTTGGTATAAATATGCTTTTCCTAAAAATGCTTTTGCAATCCAAGAATTAGCTCTACCATTCACTACCTCAGGACCTAGATTGTCAATTGCAGTTAAGAAATCAGCTTCTATTTGAGCCCAAACAGGCCCCGGATTTGGTTGGTTAAATTCTAGATTGTCAAAGTTTTCAACAGAAATAAAAGGTACGTTTCCGTAAAACTTCTGAAGTTCAAAATTATAATATCCTCTTAGGAATGTAGCTTCTCCTAATTGTTGGCTAAAATCTCCCTCAGGTATAGTTGAAATCAGGGATAGTACAGCATTTGCACTGTTTACACCGCCGTAAAGTGCGCTCCATCTTCCAAGAAACCATCCGCTTCCAGTTTGCCAATCTAGAGTTTCCACTTGAAATAACTCTGTGTTATCACCATCGGTACTTCCTCTATGGGCATCATCAGAAACTACATCGGTCCACCAGTTGTCTGCACCTGCAGCCACTCCTTCACCTAATCTACCAATTCGTTCGCCATCCATTGCGGAATACGCAGCGGTTAATTTTAAGTCTACTCCTGTAGCATTTTGTAGTGCTTCGTCAGAGAGTGCCCCTGTTGGAGCTATATTTGTAAAATCATCACTACAGGCACCTAGCATCATGCATGTCAGCGATATGGAATAAATTATATTCTTTTTCATTTTTTAAAATTTTAAGTTGATACCTAATGAATAAATTGAGGCTAACGGATAGTTGTTGTCGGATACACCAATAGTAAGGTTGTCTATAGACCCATTGCTATTAAATCTCGGTTGTAATTCTGGATCTACACCATCATACCCAGTGATAGTAAATAGGTTAGTACCTTGAAGGTAGAAACGAACGCTATCCATTCCTAGTAAGCCTGATACTTGATCATTGAAAGTATAACCAATTTGTAAATTTTTCATACGCATGTAGGAACCATCTTCTACAAAAAATGAATTGGCATTACCTTCGTTATTTGTGATACTCTGGCTAAGTGCAGGTAAAGATGCATCAAGATTGGTTGGAGACCACGAGTCTAAAACTCTTACACTTCTATTAGCATTGAAAAAGGTTGGTAAATCTGTATACACTTTATCGTTGTTGAAAATATCATTTCCTTGAGATCCTTGGAAAAAAGCAGAAATATCAACACCTTTATAAGATGCACTTAAGTTAACTCCATAGGTGAAATCTGGATGCGGAGAACCGATAAATGTTCTATCGTCATCGTTAATTGTACCATCATTATTGATGTCACTATATTTAAATCTACCAACACCATCTGCAGCAGAAGCAAAACCTTGGTCTGCGCTTGCGCTTACCTCTGCCTCTGAGGCAAAAATTCCATCAACAATTCTACCGTAGAAAGAAGATATTGGTTGTCCTTCTTGAGTTCTTGTAACTGCACCCGTCGTTCTAAAACCATCAAATCCTACTTGAAAAGCGCTAATTAAATCGATTACTTCATTTTTATAGCTGGAGAAATTAAGGTCTACACCGTATTTAAAGCCAGAATTTAATTCATCTGCATAGCTAAGTGTAGCATCAATACCTTTGTTCTCAATAGAACCAAGGTTTACATAAGGAGCATTTGCCGCAATTGATGTTGTGCTAAATGCACTGTTATCTTGACTAATTAAATCTTTAGTTTTAATGATGAAATATTCCGCCTCAAGATTTAATTTGTTGTTAAAGAAACCAAGTTCAAGACCAAAGTTTGTAGTCTCACTGGTTTCCCACTTTAAATCCGGATTACCCACAGACTCTAAAAGAGCTCCTTGGGTTACGGCACCGCTGCCGTTAAATCCATAATCTGCATATTGTCCACTTAATACAGAAATATTAAAAGTAGGGTTGTCTACAGGAAGCGTTTGGTTTCCTAATTGCCCCCATGATCCTTTAAATTTTAATCTGCTCATTATGGCATCAGTAGGCCAAAAATCTTCATTACTAGCAACCCACCCAGCACTAAAGGAAGGGAAGATATCACTTTGATTGTCTCCTAGGAATCTAGAAGATCTATCTTGACGTACCGTAGCTGTTAGTAAATATTTACCTGCATAACTGTAGTTGGCAGTTCCGAAAACAGAAAATAAGGAGGATGCATTGTCATAGGCGTATGCTACGTTAGCAGCACCACCACCATTTTCTAATAAATAATAGTCAGGAGTTTCAAAGAAGAAATCGGTTCTAGAAATCTCTTTACCTTTTCCATTAACGTTTAATGCTTCAATACCTACTAAGGCATTAATACTATGTTCTCCGAATGATTTGTTGTAACTTAAAGTATTGTTCCAAACCCACTCGTACGTGTCTTGGTCTGCTTCTGTAAGTGTATTTGTTGAGATAGGTTCTGAAGACTCAGGAATTAAAGCTCTAAAACGTCTGTCGTTATAAGCTTTAATAGAGCCACCGATAGATGTTTTAAATTGTAAGCCATCTATAATGTCAAGAGTAGCGTAAATATCACCAAAAACTCTAAATGATTTATTAAAGTCATTAGATTGTCTATTTGCTTCTGCTATTGGATTATTTGGATTGGAAAGTCCAGTATCATTACTATAGTTACCAGCATAGTTTCCTAAATCATCATAAACAGGAACTAAAGGAGACATTCTTGTTGCAAAATTATACCAAGATTGACCGCCAGCCCTTCTGTCAAAAGAGATATTAGCATGTTGACCAACTTTAATTCGATCACCGATTTTAAATTCTGAGTTTAAGCGCATAGATCCTCTTTTGAAACCAGTAGCAATTTGAATTCCTTCACGATTTAAATAACTTGCAGAAAACAAGAATTTAGATTTCTCGTTACCGTTTTCAAGGGTAATAGAGGCATTCTGAGTAATGGCTGTTCTATATAGTTCATCTAACCAATCTGTTCCTCCGTTAGGCTTTACTGTTGCAGAAATACCATCTGGAGTTCTTTGTAAAGTTGTGGGAGTAATAGGGTTTGGTCCACTACCATATTGTGGGTGAGAAGGAACACCACCATCGTTTCTAATACTTTGCCAGATCATGTCTCCATGTTGTTCTGTGTTTAAAAGCTCTGGTACGTTTGTAGCTGCAGAGAAACCAGTATAGGTATCTAAAGATACTCTAGCCTTGTCCATATTGTAGCCACCACTTCTCGTTGTGATAATCACAACACCATTAGAGGCTCTTGCTCCGTATATTGCTGCTGCACCATCCTTTAGTACATTCATTTGCGATATATCTGCAGGATTAATAGAGTTTAAAATACTTGCGTCGTCCGTTTGTACTCCGTCAATAATATAAAGTGGATCATTACTGTTACCAGTACCATATCCTCTTATTCTTACTGTTGGTGACGCACCAGGAGATCCATTGTTTGTAATAGTTACCCCAGAAACACGTCCTTGTAATGCTTCTGCAGCATTTACGATAGGAGCTTTAGTTGCTTCAGAAATATCAACACTACCTACAGAGCCTGTAAGGTCTCCTCTGGTTTGTGTAGAATATCCCGTAACAACAACCTCTTCAAGTGCCGCAGCGTCTTCCTGTAAAACTATATCTATAGTAGACTTTCCATTGACAGCCATTTCTATTTTTTTATAGCCTACATAACTAAAAACCAATGTAGCATCTGCTTCAGCAGCTATGCTAAAGTTTCCATCAAAGTCTGTTTGTGTTCCAATCGTTGTTCCTTTAACAACAACAGTTGCACCAGGTAATGGGCCAGTTTCATCTGACACCGTACCAGTAACCTGTTGTGCATTACTAAACCCGAAGCATAGCAAAGCTCCAAGGAATAATGCACTTTTAAGTGATTTTAGATTCATAAATTTTAATTTTAGTTGAATTTATCTTGAGTTATTAGGGTAAGCGAAATCATTAAGAGCTTTTAAATATTTAGTTTAATCTGATATTAAATATTCATTTTTTATCATTAAAATAGGTCTTTGATTATGAATTTTACTAATAAAAAGACCTGTAAATGCATATTTGTAATAAAAGTATTATGTTAAAACTATATTAATTTGTCATTTTTGATATTTAATTTATCATTTTTGACAATGCCAGGTAAACTATAACGTTGTAGTATATTTATTTAACAATTTGATTAATGATTTTAAAAGTCTGAGGGTAACATATTTTTTGTATTACCTTATAAATGTTAAAATAATAGCTAATTCGTAAATCTTATTTATGGAAAATTTTCAATGGAATTTTACTTCTAAAAAAGCAGTGAATGAACATGCTGTCACTATTCAGAGTTTAGAATATTTAAAAAGTATTCCCGATAGGAGGAAAACAACTAGGGATTGGGGGGCTAGAGTAAAGTCTAAATATCATAAAATTATCTATATTAAAAATGGAAGTGGATTTTTCGAATCAGATAAAATTTTAAAACAAGAACTTTTTAAGGATACACTGTTAGTTATTTATCCAAATACTTGGTATAGATGCGTGCCGAATAGTACATCGTTATGGGAGGAGTATTCTGTAACTTTCAGAGGGAATTATATGGAATATTTAATAGAGAATGAGTTGTTTAATATGAATCAACAAGTGTATCAAATAGGTTATAATTACGAGATTGACTTGCAGTTTGAATCCTTAATTGCTATTTTGAAAAATAATTCTTCTAGTGAGGATGTAGGAGTGCAGTTTATTTTTATTGATATTTTGAGGGTACTTTATTCTAATTTCTTAAAGAATAAAAATCAAATTTTCAGAAAAGAGAAAATAATAACTGATGTTGAAAGCTATATAAAAGAGCATGTAAAATCTAAAATAGTTTTTGATGATGTTGCTCGAAAGTTTAATGTTAGTTATTCTTTGCTGCGAAAACTGTTTAAGGAAAAAACCAATATGACCTTAAAACAATACCATTTAATGCACCGGTTAAATAAGGCTAAGGATATGATAGCTGACAGTGATCTAAGTTTTTCAGAAATAGCGTTCCAGTGTGGTTTTGAAAATCTCCAGTCATTTTCAAAAACTTTTAGAGCTAAAGAAGATACTACTCCAAGTGCTTTTAGGAGGATAAGAGCGCTTTAAACTAGCGTTTGTAGTGTGGTACCCGATGACTATAAGTTGTGATTTTAGGTTTAAAATTCTGGAGTTATAATGACTGCTTCTACAAAGTTGTAATTAGGATCAGGATTAGCCTGAAACTCAAAATTTCCAAGGTAGATTTCTTTAATATTGTCTTGATTTGCATCACCTAGTCTCATGGTCATCGGGCGAATTTCAGGAAGCTCAGGATGTGCTATTTTAAATTTAAAATTACCTTCATTGATGAAGTAGAGGACTTGCTCCGTTTTTCTAAACTCCGGCTCAACAAAAAATGAGGAGGAAACTAAGTCAGGAAGGCCATCCTGATTCAAATCTACCTCTAAAAGATTTGTAGCTCCATAAGACGAGAAAAAATAAACTTCGTTCCATGTTCTATTCTGGTTTTCAAAAACACGTATGCCGTGAAAACTCTTCTTTACAATGCTGTAATCAGCATTGTCTCCATTTGCCATAATTAGCTCTTCTTTACCGTCACTGTTGAGGTCTGCAAGGAGAAAAAAGCTTGAGCCGTGGTGCGGAGGAAAGTCTAGTATAGTAGTTTCTTTGAAATTAGCATTACCATCATTTATAAATAAGCTGATACGTTCTTTTGCTTGGGTTGTTAACGCGTAAAAGTCCATCTGACCATCATTGTTTACATCTCTCAATACAAAGTTTCTAGCGCCAGGATTTGTTGCTATGATTTTTCGTTCTTTTGATTTTCCATCTACTAGGGTTATCTGGCCTGTATAATTACCAAATTCAGCGATTAAATAATCTTTAATACTATCATTATTTAAATCGACATGTTCAAAATCTACAGGTCTATGAAGTTTATCAATGATCAGTTGTTGGTTTTTAAAATCAGCATCAAACTCATGAAGACTCCCTAGTTTTTTCTGAGTAGGGTTCATATTACCGCCAATGCAGAGCACGCTATTGGTTTTGATTTGGACTACAGGGCTTGGTAGTTGTATGTTGTGTTTCTTTTTGGTAGCTAAGTCAGTTACTTTTAATTGCCCTAAAACAGTAGCTGTCATGAGCTGATGATCATGAACGCCAAAATAGGTTGTTAATCCCTGTTTTTGATCCAAATTTTTGAGGAGCTCCACTGAGGATGTTTGTAAGTGGTTTTCAGCTTTAGTCTTTTGAGCTGAGGGTTTGCTAGGGGAATTATCAATATAAAAATTTTCAATTAATAACCATTCTTCATTGGAGAGCATTGGGCTGATCGCGTAAACACCCTTCTCTGCTAAGTTGATGTATTCATCATAACCAATTTTGGAAACGATGGACTTCTGATCACCTAAGCCCATCCTGTTTTTCATTTCCGGTAGAAGTGTGTTTTTCCAAATAGTTTGAGGAAGTACATTAGGTTCTGGGTACAAATGGCAACTTGCGCAATACATTTTTGAAAGTTCTTGTCCTGTTTTTGGCTTTTGGGTTCTTTCAGGAAAATCAAATTTCAAGTAAATAAAGCCTATGATGATGCAAAAAGAGGTGAAAACTAAAATATATATTTTTGAGTTCTTCATATTTTATATAAATATATGGCTCATTTTCAGTTTTTTATACAAAAAAACCCAAACATTTCTGTTTGGGTTTTTGTTGTGGTGCCTCCAGGAATCGAACCAGGGACACATGGATTTTCAGTCCATTGCTCTACCAACTGAGCTAAGGCACCAATGCCGTTAAGCGGCTGCAAATATAATTTCTATTTTCCGATATCCAAATAAAAAATGAAAAAAATGTGAAAAGTTTTTTTGTAATTTCAGAACTTTGAGGCATGAACCTAATAATAGACGCAGGTAACAGCTTAATTAAAATTTCTATTTTTCTTGATAAAACAGAAATTCATCACGAACAATTCGCAATTTCAGAATTTGTAATGCGGATAAAACAAGTTTTTGGAGCCTATCCGAACATCACAAATGCGATTATATCGTCTGTAGGTGCTCTGGATAAAAAAGATATGGCAGTGGTTTCACTGTTTTGTGAGGTACATCAATTAACAAACAAAACAAAAACACCATTTAAAAATTCTTATGCTACACCAGAAACTTTGGGCGTGGATCGTATCGCATTGGCAACGGCAGCATTTTATCATAATCCAAGTGGGAATACTTTGGTTATTGATGCTGGGACGTGTATTACGTATGACATGGTAAATGATTATGGGGAGTATATTGGCGGAGCCATTTCACCAGGGATACAAATGCGGTATAAGGCCTTGCATCAACAAACAGCAAAATTACCACAGCTAGAAAAAGAAGATTTAATAGATTTTATTGGTAATTCTACACAAACGTGTATTCATAGTGGTGTGGTGAATGGTGTTTCGGTTGAAGTAAACGGAATAATTGAACAATATAATCATCGATTTAATAATTTAACAGTTATTTTAACAGGAGGTGATGCGCTATTTTTGTCAAAACGAACAAAAAATACCATATTTGCCAATCCAAAATTTCTCCTCGAAGGGTTAAATTGTTTATTGGAATACAATAAAAAGTAAATGATTAATAAAATTTTTGTTGCAATAGTGCTCTTAAGCTCAATAGGGTTAAGCGCTCAGAACGGAACTGTTTCTCCATATTCTTATTTTGGTTTAGGAGATACCAGAAATTTAGGAACAGTAGATAATCAAATGATGGGGGGCATTAGTATGGTTGGTGATAGTATTCACATTAACCTAAAAAATCCTGCTGCTTATAGTAAGTTAATGTTAACGACCTATGCTGCAGGGATATCCTATAACAATATTGGTTTAAAAACTTCAGATGCTAGTCAAAGTACGTCTGTAACAAATTTAGATTATTTGTCTATCGGCGTGCCATTAGGTAAAGGTTTTGGTATGGGCTTTGGTTTAATGCCTTTTACTTCTGTAGGGTATGATCTAGAAACTTCTACTACGGTTGATGATGTAACCATCATTAATAACTATGCAGGTGACGGTGGTTTAAATAGAGTTTATTTCTCATTGGGTTACCAATTGTTAGATGATATATCTATAGGGGCTACTGTAAATTATAATTTTGGAACTATTAATTCTACACGGGTTCAAACATCATCTGATGCTCAATATGGTGCTCTAGATAGCAGAGAAACGCAAGTAGGTGGTTTTGATTTTAATTATTCAATTAATTATACGCCTAAAATTTCCGAAAAATATACTTTGTATACGACTATTGGAGTGGATACTCAAATAAATCTAAATGCTGAGAATTCTCAATCAATAGGTTCTTTTTCTAGGGTTACAGGTCAAGAAATAGAAGTAGTGGATGTAAACTTAGATGCACAATCTAGAAAGTTTGCTCCAGTGAGAATACCAACTAAGACTACCTTAGGAGTTGGTATTGGAGAAGATTTAAAATGGTTTTTAGGGGCCGAATATACCTTCCAAGAGTTGAGTACGTATAGAAATGACTTCTTTGAAGTAGACAATTTAACCTATAACGATGCAAGTGGTTTTGCAATAGGAGGATATTTTGTTCCAGAGTATAATTCTTTTACAAGTTACTATAAGAGAATTACTTACAGGGCTGGTTTACGGGTTTCTCAGACAGGTTTAGAGATAAATAATGAAGACATAAATGATTTTGGCATAACTTTTGGAACTGGATTACCACTGGGCAGAGATATCTCTAATCTTAATATCGGTTTTGAAATCGGAAAAAGAGGAACTATCGATGCTGGTTTGATCAAAGAAAATTATTTTAAAGTAAACATTGGACTATCTTTAAACGATAGATGGTTCAGAAAAAGAAAGATTAATTAACCATTAAATACTAGATTATGAAAAAGAAGTTTTACATCGTAGCCCTTGCGGTTTTAGGCTTTGTAGGAACAATGTCGGCTCAAAACAATCCGGAATGTACAACAAACCTGTCTATATACTCAGAGCACGTAAAAGTTAAGAATTATGAAGCGGCATACACACCATGGAAAATGGTTTATGATAACTGCCCAAGTTTACACAAAGCAAATTTTGCTTATGGTGAAAGAATTTTAAATTATAAAATTGAAAAAGCAACAGGAGCTGAAAAAGAAGGTTTCTTTAAAGACTTGATGGATCTTTATGATGCTAGTTTGGTTCACTTCCCTTCTAATTTTACAGTAGCAGGTGTTGCTGCAGATAAGGGTATTGCTATGTATGATAACAAAATGGGTTCTGAGCAAGAAATCTTTGATGTATTAGACAAAGGCTTTACTCAGGATAAAGCAAATTTTAGCAATCCAAAAGCATTGTATATCTACTTTACGGAATTAGTAGAATTACATAATGCAGGATCAAAAGACTTACAAGAAGTTTTTGATACATACGATAATGTAATGGAGCAAATTAGCGTAGAGAATAAGAAGTTAACAGATCGTATTGAGCAATTATTACCAAAAGAAGACGCAGGGACTATTACTTCTAAAGAAAAGAGAATTTTAGCAGCAGCTTCTCAAAATTCAGAAAATTACGGTAAAATTGAAGGTAGTATTGATTCTAAACTAGGTGCTTTGGCAGACTGTTCTAATTTAATTCCTCTTTACCAAAAGAATTTTGAAGAAAAGAAAAGTGATATCACTTGGGTAAAAAGAGCGGTGAACAGAATGTTCAACAAAGAATGTACTGATGATCCAATGTTTAAGAAATTATTAGATGCACAATTGGCAATGGAGCCAACGGCAGATTTATATGTATACTTAGGGTATTTAGAGATGAAGGCTAATAAGACTAGCTCAGCAGTTTCTTACTTTAATAAAGCAGTAGATTTAGAAACGGATAAGTACAAGAAATCAGATTTATTATACAAAATAGCAACTAGTTATTCTAGAAGTAGTAGATCTAATGCTAGAAGTTATGCTCAGAAAGCAATTGATGCTAACTCTTCTAACGGTAAGGCTTATTTATTGATAGCAACATTATATGCTAACAGTGCTAATGATTGTGGTGCAACTGCTTTCGATAAAAGAGCAATGTATTGGAAAGCTGCAGAAATTGCAAGACAAGCAGGAAGAGTTGATCCTTCTTTAAGTGGTAGATCTAGCCAGGCGGTAACTAGTTACATGTCTAAAGCGCCATCAAAAGAAATGATATTTAGTTCAGGAATGGCAGGTAAAACTGTTACCTTTAACTGTTGGGTAGGTGGTAGCGTAAAAGTGCCTAATCTATAAGATGATAAAAAATAAAGTATTTACATTTAAAAGCATTGCTGTGGTTTACACCATGGCAATGCTTTTTTTTGCTTGTTCAGACGATTATGAAAGAGTCGGAGAAGAAGCTAAAAAGAATTTGTACCCGCAAGGAGTTGCGGAAAATTACAAGTTAGTATACACAGAGGCAAAAGAAGTTTTGTCAAGTGAGGAGGTATCTAAAAGTAATAAGATTGCTGTATTGACCGGAGAAATTAGTGAGGACTTTGAAAACCTCTCTTTTCCGCACCGTACTTTTCCAAAAGGAATACGTGTTGAGTTTTTTGATAAAGACGGTAATAAAAGCGTAATTTTGTCTGATTATGCCATAATTTATTCCGGCACTAGCGTTATAGATTTGCAGGGTAATGTAGTGATAGAGATGCAAGATGGTAAGCGCTTAGAAACAACGCAGTTATATTACGATCAGCAAAACGAGTGGATTTTTACGCAAGAAAAGTTTAAGTTTTCTGATGAGAAAGACGGAACACTTATTCATGGAATGGGAATGGATTTCAATAGAGATTTTACCAATTTAAGTGCGCATAAGACAGGAGACGGATACAAAATAATAAAAGATAAAGAAATAGATGGTTAAGATTTTTAAGTTTACGGAATACTTATATTTAGTAGTTGCATTTTTCTCTTTGTACCGTATTTATACAGACTGGAATGAGAACCGTGAATTCGCTTACTTATTTATTTTTTTTGCAATCATGTCTATTGGCATGTTTTTCTTTAGAAGAAGCTACCGTAAAAAATTTGAAAAACACAAACAAAACCAAAATCAATAATTTTGGGAACCTCAATTGTTATCATAATTTTTTGTTTAATTCTTTCTGCCTTTTTTTCAGGTATGGAGATTGCTTTTATTTCTGCGAACAAAATTCACATTGAAATAGAGAAAAAGCAAGATGGTTTTCTGGCTAAGATACTTACTAGATTAACCAAAAAGCCTTCTAAATTTATTGCCACCATGTTAATCGGGAACAACATAGCGCTTGTTGTATATGGTTTTTATATGGGTGATTTATTGATGTTATGGTTTCAGGGTTTTGGTACCTTTGAGAGTGTTATTTTTAAAACCTTATTTCAAGATTTCAGTTTGCTAACGCAGACAGTTATTTCTACATTGGTTATTTTGCTAACGGCAGAATTTTTGCCTAAAGTGCTTTTTCAAATATATTCAAACAGCCTGCTTAAAGCTTTAGCCTTACCTGCGTATTTGTTTTACCTTCTTTTTTCGTTTATTTCGGAATTTGTTATTAAGATTTCAGATATTATCCTGAAAGTTTTTTTTAAGACTGATGGCGATGAGGTACAATTAGCCTTTAGTAAAATAGAATTAGGGGATTATATCACGGAACAGATGGAAACCGTAGAGAAAGAGGATGAGGTAGATTCTGAAATTCAAATATTTCAAAATGCTTTAGAATTTGCAGCCGTAAAGGCTAGAGATGTTATGATTCCTAGAACAGAGATTGAAGCTGTTGAGATTCATGAGTCTCCAAAAAATCTAACCAAAAGATTTTCGGATACAGGGTATTCTAAAATTTTAATTTATAAGGATACGGTAGATAATATTATAGGTTATGTACATTCTTATGAGCTTTTTAATAAGCCAAAAACTATAAAAAGCATTTTAATGCCGGTAGAGTTTGTGCCAGAAACAATGCTTATTAGTGATATTTTAAGTAGTCTTACCAAAAAACGAAAGAGTATTGCAGTGGTGTTAGATGAGTATGGAGGTACCTCTGGTATCATGACGGTAGAAGATATCGTAGAAGAGCTCTTTGGTGAAATTGAGGATGAGCATGATTCTACAGATTTGTTTGAAGAACAGGTGTCAGAATCGTTTTATAAATTCTCTGCGCGTTTAGATGTTGATTACATCAATGAGAATTATAGATTAGAGCTGCCTGAAAGTGATGAGTACGGCACCTTGGGAGGTTTAATCGTGAATGAAACAGGGGAAATTCCTGATAAAGATTCTCAAATAAAAATTAATAACTTCTTATTTACGGTCTTGGAAGTATCTAGTACTAAGATTGATTTAGTTTCCTTGGAAATTTTAGACAAAGATTAACTACTGTTTTTTATAAATCATTTTACTTCTTAAAGCCTGTGCCATTCTAATCACTTGATAACACTATGGTTAAGCGGTTTTATTTTAATATTTTTTTGTCTTTAGTATTTGAAAGAAAAATGGTATTTTCGTCGCCTGATATAAATTAGTATAATATAATGGCAATTTTAGATAAAATTAGAAGAAAAACTACCATCTTGATTTTAATCATTGGTTTAGCATTGTTTGCATTTGTGATTTCTGGAATATTCAGTACAAATGCTTTTTCTGGTGCAAAGGTAGGTTCTTCAGTAGCTGAAGTAAATGGCGACGAGATTTCAATAGATGGTTTTAGAGAGCAAGTAGAGATAGCTTCTAAAAGTTACGGCGCAAATGCTTCTTCAATGCAGATTGTAAATAATGTGTACGAGCAGAACGTAAGAAATGCTATTCTAGACCAACAATTTGAAAAATTGGGTATTGTTGTAGAACAAGATCAAATTGTAAATTTCTTAAGAACAAATCCAACCTATTCTCAATTACCACAGTTTTTAAACGAGAATGGTGTTTTTGATGAAAATAAATTTATCAGCTTTATTGCAGATTTAAAGTTGAATAACCCAGCAGGGTACCAACAATGGTTACAGGAAGAACAAAGTATCATTCGTGCAGCGAAAGAGCAAATCTACTTTAACTTAATTAGAGCTGGTGTTGGAACAACCTTAAAAGAAGGTGAGTTAGATTACAAATTGGCTAATGATAAGTTTGATATTAGTTATGTAAGAGTTCCTTATGCTTCTATCTCAGATAGTACAGTTGCAGTTAGTAAAAGCGAAATAGAATCGTATGTTAAAGCACATTCAGAAGATTTTAAGCAGCAAGACAGTAGAGATATTCAGTTTGTATACTTTGAAGAAAAAGCTTCTTTATCAGATGAAAAAGAGGTAGAAGAGAAAATCAATGCTTTATTAGGGGATACTCAAATGTTCAATGAGGCTAAAGATACTACTGAGACTGTAAGAGGTTTTAGAAATACTTTAGACAATATTGCATTTTTAGATGTGAATTCAGATACGAAGTTTGATACTATATATAAGCCTAAATCTAGCTTATCACCAAAAGTAGCAGATACTTTAGTGAAAATGAATATAGGACAGACTTACGGTCCTTACCGTGATGGGAATACATTTAAAGTTTCTAAGCTAACAGGTAAGCGTGCTGGTGGTAACGTAAAAGCTAGTCACATCCTTATCGCTTTTGCAGGAGCAACTAGTGCAGGAGAAGAGGTGACTAGAACTAAAGAAGAGGCAGAAAGTAAGGCAAAAGAAGTCTTGTCTGAAGCTAAAAAATCAGGAGCTGTATTTGCAGATCTTGCCAAAGAAAATTCAGACGGACCTTCAGGGCCTAGAGGAGGAGATTTAGGATTCTTTCAAGAAGGAGCTATGGTAAAGCCATTTAATGATTTTGTTTTCAATAATGGTACAGGTTCTATTGGTTTGGTAGAAACAGATTTCGGTTTCCATATTGTTAAGGTAGAAGAAAAGCAAGATCTTTATCAGGTTGCAAACTTGGTGCGTGAGGTGGAGCCTTCTGAAGGGACAATAGATTTACTTTTCCAAGATGCAACTAAATTTGAAATGTCTACGGTAGAAAATAGCGCTAAATTTGAAGAGGTTGCTAAACAAGATAACTATTTGGTTAGACCTGTAAATAAATTGAATCCTATGGATGAAAATTTACCAGGTTTAGGAGCGCAACGTGCAATCGTACAATGGGCTTTCAATTCAGATTCAGAAATAGGAGATGTAAAACGTTTTGATTTAAATGATGGTTATGCGGTTGTTAGATTAACGGCTAAATATGCTAAAGGATTAATGACCTCTGAAGATGCTTCTCCAGTAGTATTGCCAATATTGCGTAAGCAGAAAAAAGCAGCTATGATTATCGAAAAGAATAAAGGAAAATCTTTTGATGCTTTTGCAAAAGATAACAATGTTTCTGCAGCTACAGCTTCTGCAATATCTGTGAAAACACCAACAATTGCTGGAGCAGGTAGAGAGCCAGCTGTTGCCGGTACTGCATATGTTTTAGCAGAAGGAAAAACTTCAGGATTAATTGAAGGAGAAAGTGGTGTGTATATGGTAACGGTTACTAAGAAAACGCCAGCAACAAAACTAGAGAACTATAGTACGTTTGCAAATACCTTAAAGGCTTCAAACAGTACAAGAGTAAATACTTCAGTATACCAAGCTTTAAAAGCGGCTTCTGAAATTGAAGATAATAGATCAATGTTTTACTAGAGTGTTCTAGTATTTAAAATAACAAAAAAGGCTTCCCAATGGGAAGCCTTTTTTGTTATGCAGTATTTTAGAATCACAAAATCATGTCTTTGTAAGAGCGTATGGTGTTATAACCTTTTTCCTTAAAATAATTAGGAGTGGTATTGTCACCTGCAGCTAAAATAAAATCACCTCCCCAAGCTCCTAAGCTCTTAATAGCGCCCTTGTAATCTGAGAATAAGAGTTCTTTTACAGGTTTCATATTTAGGACCTTGCTGACGGTTGTTTCGTGTTGCGTGAGGAGGCTTTTGAATACAGTACTATCTTCACAGGTTAGAATTGCTTTTGTTAAAGCATTTATCTCTAAAATAAATGCCTGTTTATTAAAGTCCGCTTTGCGATAGGTGGAAATACCTTCTCGACTATTCTGTTTTTTATTCAGATGTACAAAGTATATGTCATTTTCAAACGCTGGCTGAAAGGTTATTTCGGTTACGTTGGGTGTTGTGTTTTCTAGTTGGTATAGAATAGGGGTGTTGTGCTTAGCGCAGGCAATATCATAGCCACTTCCGGAAAATGAATTCCATAATAAGGTATAAGGGTTTACTCTAGCCCATTGTGCTATATTGTTGAGTAAGGTTGAAGAGGAACCTAAGCCCCAATCTCTAGGGAAATCTAAGGAAGTTTGTATCGTAATTCCTGATGGTTCGGATAGAAATGTTGGGTTTAGTTTTTTAGCCTCCAAAAGCATTTTCTGTAAAACCGATGCAGTTTCTTGATCGCTAGAAGTTATAATTTCTAACGTATTTGTTTTGAAATGTACTTCAAACCAAATCTTTTTTAAGTGATCAATACTTTGCCATTGTATCGCGTTGGTAGTGTTTTGTGCTACCGATAAAGTTTGGCCGTATTTGGTAGGCAGTGCTAAGCTTATAGCGCCATCTAAAACGCCATATTCTCCCGTAATTAATAATTTTCCGTTACTGTAGAAATTCGTACTCATTCTTTTTCTTGTAAACTATTGTAAGCTGCTATTACGGCACTGTGTGTAACTGTGTTGTGTTTAAAATGATCTACCAAAGTTTTTTTAGTTGCTTCAGAAGCTTCCAATTGATTTAGGATATTCATCAGGTGCATTTTCATATGTCCTTGTTGTATTCCTGTAGTAACTAAAGACCGTACTGCTGCAAAATTTTGTGCTAAACCTGCAACAGCTACTATTTGCATTAAATCTTTGGCAGAAGGGTTTTGAAGTATTTCTAAGGCTAATTTAACTAAGGGGTGTAATCCTGTAAGTCCGCCTACGGTGCCTAAGGCAAGTGGAATTTCAATCCAAAATTTAAATACGCCATTTTCTATGCTAGCATTAGTTAAACTGCTATAACTTCCATCTTTCGCGGCATACGCATGTATGCCAGCTTCAATGGCTCTAAAGTCATTCCCTGTAGCTAAAACAACGGCATCAATACCATTCATGATTCCTTTATTGTGTGTCACAGCCCGGTATGGTTCTACTTTTGCAATTTGCACGGCTCTAACAATTTTTTCGGCAAAATCTTGAGCGGTACTATTTTTATCTTCGTTTAGTTGTTCAATAGGGCAGCTAACTTCTGCGCGTACTAAACAATTAGGAACATAGTTGCTTAATATGCTCATTACAATTTCTAACTGCTCCTCATGTTCTTTGAATTCTGGTGATGCAGCAAATTCACTCTTAAGAGTTTGTGCAAATTGCTCTAAACAAGAATTGATGAAATTTGCGCCCATAGCATCTAAGGTTTCAAAAGTGCAATGGAGTTGATAGTAGTTTTCTAAATCGGCTGTTTTATTACGTAAGGTTATAGCGGAGATACCGCCTCCACGTTTTTCCATGTTTTTGGTAATATCCTTCGCATCTACTTTTAATTTAGGGGCTATCAAATTAAAAAATGATTCCAATTTTTCAAAAGCTCCAGTATACATAAAGTGTACCTGTCCAACTTTTTCCGTATTAATTACCGTTGTCTTAAAACCTCCTCGTTTTAACCAAAATTTAGCCGCTTTACTAGCCGCAGCTACTACAGAGCTTTCTTCAATGGCCATTGGTATGGCATAAAGAGTATCGTTAATAAGAAAATTTGGCGCAATACCAAGAGGTAAATAATAATTAGTTATGGTATTCTCAATAAACTCATCATGGAGTTTTTGTAGTGTTTTGTCAGTATTCCAATACCTTTTTAAAATGGCAATCGTTTCGGCAGAATTTGTAGTATAGCTTTTCGCTATCCAAGCTATTTTTTCTTCCTTGGTAAGCTTGGAAAATCCTTCAATAGGAGTGTTCATATTTTGTTTGGTTTCAAGTGTCAAAGATAGTAATTACGAATAAAAAATATTTGGTAGAATAAGATCTTTGAAGGTGCGCTCCAATTTGTGATATTTTTTGTTAAAAGTTTACTTTTATATGAAATTATTACTAAACTTGGTGTTTTTAATCATATTTTGAGAATAAGTAAAATCAAACTTTAGAAAGTAAGTCTTTTAGTACTAGAATGTCACTAAATAGCTTTCAGATTTTGCAATCCAAATACTAACAAACAGGAACATAAATGAAAAAATTAGGTTTTATTTTCTTTTTTATTTTAAGTGCTACTAATCTTACGTTTGCACAAAAAAAAGCGGTTACTCTTGAGGAGATATGGGGTGGTGCATTTAGAACAGAAGGACTAGATGAAATTAGGTCTTTAAAAAATGGAACACAGTACACCGTATTAAATTTTGATAGAGCGGCAAAAACAACAAGTGTAGATATCTATGATTATGCTAGTTTGGCAAAAGTAGGTACCATAGTAAATTCAGCGAACCTTGAAAACATACCTTATTTTACATCCTATGAGTTCACAGCAGATGAAAGTAAAGTATTGTTGGCCACAGAAGTTGAGTCTATATTTAGAAGGTCTTCTTTAGGTATTTATTATATCTATGATGTAAAAACGGGTAAAACCATCAAAATTTCAGAAGATAAAATTCAAGAACCAACATTGTCTCCTGATAATAGTAAAGTGGCTTACGTTTTTGATAATAACATTTATGTCTATGACATCTCAAAAAATAGCACAGCTATGGTTACAAAAGATGGTGTTAAGAATAAAATTATCAACGGGGTTACAGATTGGGTATATGAAGAAGAGTTTGCATTTGTAAGAGCATTTGATTGGAATGCAGATGGATCTAAAATTGCTTTTTTAAGATTTGATGAAACTAATGTTCCAGAATTTTCAATGGATGTGTATGGTGCTGAATTGTATCAAACGCAGCAAGTTTTCAAGTATCCTAAGGCCGGTGAGAATAATGCTATGGTTAGTTTGCATATGTTAGATGTTAAATCGTCTGAAATTTCTAAAATAGCCTTGCCTTCGTCTTACTATATTCCACGAATTAAGTGGATGAACAACGCTAATTTGCTTAGTGTTCAAACCTTGAATAGACATCAAGATAATTTAACGCTGTATGCAGTAAATGCTAAGAATAATAAGGTGTCTGTTCTTTTAGAAGAAAAAGATAAAGCATATGTTGATGTTACAGATAATCTAACCTTCTTAGCAGATGACAGTTTTATCTGGACGAGTGAGAAAGATGGTTTTAATCATATCTACTTGTATAATGAGAATGGTAAATTAATGAACCAGATTACCAAAGGCTCTTGGGAAGTAACTAATTATTATGGCTACGACCAAGAGGAGGATAGGGTATACTATCAATCTACAGAAGATGGTTCTATCAATAGAAGTGTTTATAGTATAGATAGTAGTGGTAAAGATAAACGCCGACTTACCACTAAAAATGGTCAAAACAATGCCGACTTCAGTGCAGATTTTACCTACTTCATTAATAATTTTTCAAATGTAAATACGCCTTCTGAGTATAGTTTGCATGAAGCTTTAACGGGTAAGCGTGTAAAAGAAATTCTGGATAATAAAGCCTTGCTTTCTAAATTGGATGCCTATGAAATTAGCCCAAAAGAATTTTCTTCTATAGCTATAAATGGGAACGAGTTAAATATGTGGATGATAAAGCCTGCAGATTTTGATGCCTCAAAAAAGTATCCATTATTTATGTTTCAATATAGTGGTCCTGGATCACAATCGGTTTCAAACTCTTGGATGGCGTCTAATGACTATTGGTATCAGTTGTTGGCATCAGAAGGTTATATAGTGGTTTGTGTAGATGGTCGTGGTACGGGTTTTAAAGGAAGAGATTTTAAAAAAATTACACAAAAAGAATTAGGGAAATATGAAGTAGAGGATCAAATTGCTGCTGCTAAAAAGCTAAGTGATTTGCCATATATTGATGCAGAAAGAACAGGAATTTGGGGATGGAGTTACGGTGGTTTTATGTCTACCAACTGTATTCTTAAAGGAAACGATACTTTTGAAATGGCGATTGCTGTTGCGCCAGTGACTTCATGGGCATTTTATGATACTATTTATACAGAGCGATACATGCAAACACCGCAAGAGAACCCTAGTGGGTATGATGATAACTCTCCATTTAATTATCCAGAGCTTTTAAAAGGTGATTATTTACTAGTTCATGGTACAGGTGATGATAATGTACATGTGCAAAACACCATGCGAATGGTAGAGGCATTAGTACAGGCAAATAAACCATTTGATTGGGCTATTTATCCAGATAAAAATCATGGTATTTATGGCGGTAATACAAGACTTCACTTGTATACTAAAATGACCAATTTTATTAAAGAAAACTTATAATCTAACTACTCAAAAAAACTAAATATAGTATATGGAAAAGACGATTAAACCATTCGAAGACCCGCAGTTATTTGGGCATCCAAAAGGATTGTTTTATTTATTTTTTGCGGAGCTTTGGGAGCGTTTTAGTTTTTACGGAATGCGCGCATTACTTACGCTTTATATGGTTGATGTTGTTTTTGCCGCACTTACCACTAGAGATTTTGCAGCAGCGGCAGTATATGCTTCTTACGGTTCGTTAGTATATGCTTCTACCGTAATTGGGGGGCGTATTTCAGATAAGATTTTAGGCATGCGAAACTCTATCTTTTTAGGCGGAATTTTAATGGCTATTGGTCACTTTGTGTTAGCGGTAGAAAACAACTATGCTTTCTTTATCGCTTTAGCCCTTATCGTTGTTGGAAATGGCTTTTTTAAGCCAAATATCTCCACATTCGTTGGCTCTCTTTATAAAGAAGATGATATTCGTAAAGATTCTGGTTTCGTTATTTTCTACATGGGTATTAATATCGGTGGATTTGCTGCGCCATTACTTTGTGGATGGTTAGGTAGAGAATACGGTTGGCATTATGGTTTTGGTCTTGCAGGTATTGGGATGCTATTGGGGCTGATTGCTTTCTGGAGCGGAATTAAAAAAAATGTTTTTGGACAAAGAGGTTTGCCGCCATCAGAAATAATTCTAGATAAGCCAATATTAGGAGTTAAGCAAGGTTTAATGATTCCTATTCTAGCTGTTGTTGCAGTACCAGTAATAGCTTATTTGCTTTCTTCTTATAAAGCCTTAGGAGAAAAAGGTAGTTTCTTAGAAGATGATAACATTGTAAATATTATCTTTTATGTGATTGCTATTGCAATTGGTGCTTTCTTAATTAAAATATTAATAGAAGCAACTTTAGAGGAACGTAAAAAATTAATTGTAGCCATATTAATCACCTTCTTTATTACTATTTTTTGGGGTTTTCATGAGTTATCAGGAAGTATAATTACGTTGTTTGCGGCACGTAATGTAAATCTAACATTTATAGATGCTTCTCAGACAAATGCATTAAACTCTATGTATATCATTATTTTGTCTATTCCAATTTCAATGCTATTCACCTATTTGAAGAAGAAAAAGTTAGACCCAAGAACACCTTATAAATTTGGACTAGGCTTAGCTTTTGCAGGGATTAGTTTTTTAATTCTTTCTATGAGTAGTGGTAGTGCAGATGAGAATGGGATGGTTCCTTTTTCTTATTTACTAATTATGTATTTCTTAATTTCGGTAGGGGAATTGTTTATGTCTCCTGTTGGATTGTCTAAAATAACTGATTTATCACCAAAAAGAATTGTTGCTTTTATGATGGGAATTTGGTTTTTAGCCTCTGCATTTGCATTTCAGATTGTAGGATTTATTGGTAAGCAATTGGCAATAGAAAGTACGGATAAGAATGTAGGTGGTTTTGAAACCTTGGGTATTTATACAGACGGGTTTGGCTTAGTGGCTAAATACGCTCTTGGCGCCGCGGTGATTGTTCTTTTAGCATCGCCTTTAATTAAAAAATTAATGGGGAAAGTACATTAGTCTTTCTGTCTTAAATAATAAGCTCCCTTTTCACCGGTGTCGTGAAAAGGGAGTTTTCTTTTTATACAAGTGGCTTTCCATCGGGCTACATCACTTCTGTAATTGCTTCCGTCTGCTATAAGTTCTAAGGGTTGTATAGAATCTATTAAGCGTTCTAAATTTATCTTAGGGGATTGGGTCAAAAGAATTGTACTGCGTTTATGACTTGGGTAAATACCTAGGCTATCTATAATCGTAATTCTCTTATCTTCTAATAGATAGCTATTCCTTAACGTATCTATAGCAAAGGTTTCTATGCGTTCTTCTATTTGATAATTTTTGAGTGTATATTCAAACGCGGTGATATTCGTACTCAAAAGGTGTATACTTGTTCCTGTTTTTTCTAAAATTCCTGTAGCTCTAGATTGATGAAGCACCATACTTTCATGAGTAGTGCTAGCCTTATATTTTAAAAAGAAAGTGTATGATTGCAGCGCAATAAGTCCTATGAGAAAAGCAATAATCACCTTGTGTCTTTTGGAGCTAAAAGCAATAACAATTAGGAATGTAAGGCTGTAAAGCAGTAGTAATTGTACGGTATCAAAAGAAATACTTTTAAAAACAAAAGTTTCTTGATGGGCAATCCATCGTACTATAGAATTCATGTAGTTAAGGATCATGTTGTAACCGTCTGCAATAAATGCGGGTAATGTATTTGTAAGGGATAAGATAATGATGACAATACCGATACCTAATATAATTCCCAAAAATGGGATAATTAAAAGATTGGCAACGAAAAAGAGTCCCGGGAATTGGTGAAAATAAAATAAGCTGATGGGGAGCACTCCTAGCTGCGCCGCAATACTTACACTTAATAACTGCCAAAAGTATTTTACGATTTTATTTTTAGGAAACCAGAATCCTTGTAGCATTGGGTAGATCCATAGGATAGCAAATACGGCAGCATAACTCATTTGAAATCCTACTTGAAAAAGATAATTTGGTTGTATTAGTAGAATAAAGAAAAGGGATAGCGCAAGTATATTAAAGCTGTTTGTGGGCCGGTTTAAGAACATGGCATAAGCAAGGAATGAAAACATAGTAACAGCTCTCACAATTGATGCAGATAGGCCTGCTAGTAGGGCGAAGCTCCATAGGAAGAGAAGGATTACTGCTAATTTAATTTTTTTTCCGTGTGGTAAACGTTCTAAGGGCTGTAAGAGAAACTGAAGAATAAGAAGTAAGATACCAATATGGAGACCAGATAGCGCTAATATATGAATGGCTCCTGCGTCTTTATAATTGTCATAAGTTTCTGCGGAAATATCATTTCTTTGCCCTAATAAGAGGGCTTGAATAACACTAAGGTTTTCTGGGTTAAAATTTTGTTCTTTTAGTTTTTTGATGATGGTAGTTCTCCAATGGGCTGCAAGGCCATATAAAGTATTTTTTGAATCTTCTAGAAGGATGTATTCATCAGAGGTTGCATAGAGTTGATCATATACGCCTAAGCCTTTCAAGTATTTTTTGTAATTAAATTGATGGGGGTTTAGTGGTGCTTTAACGCTTGATAACGTATTGAAGGTGATAAGCTCGTCATCAACCTTTAAACTTTGAGAGCTACTATCTTTTTTAATGGATAGTATAATCTTTCCTATTGTTCTTCTTTTATCGGCTTCAAGAATCGTAGCAAAATAGCGTCTCGAAAACGAATTTGGTTTCAATACTTCTATTATTTTTATTCGAAGCTCTTTACCGCTGGTGTTAGAGATTTTAGCGTAATGATTGGGGGTATTTACGGGGTTAGTTAATGTGATTGCTAAAAATCCAATACAAAAGGTAAGAAGTAGTGCTGCGCTTCCAAAGAGAACACTTTTTATTTTTCTTGTGGTATAAAGTAAAATAGCTACTATTAGAAGGGTAGTGATCGTAGCTATTAATGGTATACTAATGGAGGTTTCAATAAAACTCCCAAACAGAATTCCTGCAACTAAAAAAAGTGTCAATTTTATTGGCACAAATTTTAGGAGCTGCATAGGCGTTAATTAGTTATAATATTCTTGTTGCTTTTACAAAAGCGTAATTCCAATATCCTTCTTTCAAGGAAGATACTATGACTCCTCTAGAGGTTGTCGAGTGAATAAATTTAATGCCATCGTCATCAACAGAAACAACCAGACCAACGTGGTTTATTCTCTTAGATCGTTTACTCGTTTTAAAAAATAGTAAATCGCCTTTATCTACGTCTTTTACCCGAATGTCTTTTCCTTCTTCGGCAATAACATAAGAGGTTCTTGGTATGGAAATATCCTGGTCTGCGAAAGCTACATATAGTAATCCTGAACAATCCATTCCTTTTTTAGTAGTTCCGCCATATTTATAACGGGTACCTGTGAATGCTAAGGCAGAATTTATAACAGATTCTGCAACGCTATGATGTCTTGGTGATTCAGAATTTGCACGGGGTAAATTACTTGCGGTAGTAGTTTTAGTTTCCGTTTTGTTAGCTTCTACAGTAATTTTTCTTGCGTCGGTATTGCGATTGTTGGAGGTGCTTTTTTTTGCGCCGCAGCTAGTAGCTACTACAACTAAAAATAGGTAAAATATTTTACGATTCATGGTTAAGAAATATGGGACTCTAAATTCAAATTTAAAGAATTAAAGTGAATGGTAGCCGCATGTCTTAACGTTCTTTTAATAAAAAATTATTTTTTATTTCCTTAAGTCGCTGATAATTAGACTAGCTGTTGTTTCGCTAGCACCTACTCCGCCAAGCTTTTCTTCTAGTTTTTCGTAATTAGCTAAAACAATTTTTCGGGTTTCAGGGTTTAAAATTTTTGTTAATTCTGCCGTAAGGTTTTTGGTGGTTAAGGCATCTTGTATCAGTTCTTTTACCACCTCTTTATCCATGATTAAATTTACTAAAGAAATATATTTCAACGTAATTATTCGTTTTGCAATTTGATAAGAAATCCAATTGCCTTTATAGCAAACCACTTGTGGTACCTTAAATAATGCAGTTTCTAGAGTGGCTGTGCCACTTGTTACCAATGCGGCATGTGCTATTTGTAAAATACCATAGGTTTGGTTAGCAATTAAGCTGATGTTTGATTTTTTTAAAAATGGCGCATAGAACTCTTGGTCTAAACTTGGTGCTCCAGCAATTACAAATTGATAGGTGTCAAATTTCTCGGCTACAGAAAGCATCACTGCTAACATTTTAGAGACCTCTTGCTTTCTACTTCCTGGTAATAATGCGATAATTGGCTTCGCTTGGTCTAGGTTGTTTTCTTTTTTAAAAGTAGCAACGTTAATTTTTGGAGTTTGTGCAATGGCATCAATTAAGGGATGGCCAACGAAATTTACAGCAAAATGATGTTTCTCTTCATAAAATTCTTTTTCAAAAGGTAGCGTCACATACATGTCATCAATAGTATTTTTGATCTTCTCAATGCGTCCTTCTCTAGATGCCCAAATTTGTGGTGCTATATAATAGCTGGTTTTGAAACCTGCCTCTTTAGCCCATTTAGCAATGCGTAAGTTAAAACCAGAGTAATCTATAAATACAATTACGTCGGGCTTGAATAAGGCAATATCTTCTTTGCAGAAACTTATATTTTTAAATATGGTATTGATGTTCGTAATGACCTCAATAAAGCCCATAAAGGCAAGTTCCTTATAGTGTTTTGCTAAAGTTCCACCGGCCTGTTGCATTAAATCTCCTCCCCAACATCTAATATTGGCCTCTGAATCTTTTTGTTTTAGTGCTTTAATTAAATTAGAGCCATGTAAATCGCCAGAAGCTTCTCCTGCAATGATGTAATATTTCATCTATTTTAATATTAAAGGTAATAGTCAGAATTGGAATCTATTAACGCGTGGAAATCAGCTTAAAAAATCTTGTAATACATAATTAGTAAAGCCGTAAGTAGGGTGGCAATCAAAACTCCTCTAGCTCTTAAATCGCGCTTTATTTTTAAAAAACCAAAGAATGCTGCTAGGTTTAAGACCGCTCCAAGAGCAAGTAAACTACCAACATGTCCTTGCGAAACTGCAGCTAGATACGTTTCTTTAATACTTAAATCTGAGAAAATAATAATATATAAAAGCGTGCCAATGGTATTTGCTATAATCCCGATAACAAAACCAATAAGTATTTCTTTTTTATTCATTAGTTTAATTTCCAATTATTTATGGTTTGAATAGCATGGTGTGCTGTTAAATCAAATTGTGTAGGGACTACAGAGATAAAGCCATTTGCTAAGGCCCATTCATCTGTATCTTCTCCCTTGTCAAGTAATTCAAATTCACCCGTTAACCAGTAATATTCTTTTCCAGAAGGGCTAGTTCTTTTGTCAAATTTTTCTTTCCAGTTAGCTCTAGCTTGTCTGCAAATTTTGATTCCTTTTATCTTTTTAGCTTCAAGCTTAGGAATATTTACATTCAATACTACGCCAGTCGGAATGCCATTTTCTAAAGCTTCTCGAACAATTTGTTGTATAAAATTTTTCGCAGGAGAAAAATCTGCTTCCCATTTATAGTCACATAAAGAAAAACCAATGGCAGGTATGCCTTCTATTCCTGCCTCTATGGCAGCACTCATGGTGCCAGAATAGATCACATTAATAGATGAATTAGATCCGTGATTAATACCACTTACACATAAATCTGGTTTTCTATCTAGTAATTCTTGTAATCCTAATTTGACGCAATCAGCAGGAGTACCACTGCAGCTATATTCTACAGTGCTTTCATCTTGATCTAAATCGAGCGTCATTTTCTTAGAATATAACAAGTTATCTATCGTTATAGCGTGCCCCATACCAGATTGCGGACTGTCTGGTGCCACCACCACAACTTCGCCGATTTCTTTCACGAAACTTACTAATGCTCTCAAACCAGGTGCGGTAATTCCGTCATCATTTGTAACTAAAATCAAAGGTTTTTTCATTCCACATAATTTATACTGTAAAAATACGTTTTTCATTAAGATATGTCCGATAAACTGTTTAACAAAAAATTTAGATTGCCAATATTATACTGGCACGGTTTTTTCAGTATCTTAGAGAATTCAATAAGTATTGGAGGAAAACAGTGATAATAATGCTTAGATTGACTAAATAATTAGTAGATGAAGAATAAATTAGCCTACGCACTTTTAATGATGCTATTTGCGGTAGCATCGTGCAGTTTTACAAATAAATCTTTCGAAAATGATGATAAGGATAAACTTTTATTAGATCTCATCACTTATGTTCTTGAAAAAGGTCATTACGATCCTAAAAATATAGATGACGATTTCTCTGTAGAGGTTTTTGAAGATTTTATTAACGGATTAGATCCAACAAAAAGATATTTTTTAGAAAGCGATATTAAAGATTTTGAGCAATATAAATTTCAGATTGATGATCAGATAAAAAATACGGATATCACATTTTTTAATGCGGTTTACGAACGTTTAATGGTTCGAATGAAAGAAGCTAAAAGTATTTATAAAGAAGTTCTTTCTGATCCCTTTGATTATTCCGCTCAGGAAAATATTGATATGGACTATGAAAAGCAAAATTTTGTGGGTTCTAGGTCTGCTTTAAAAGAACGTTGGAGAAAACAACTGAAGTATGCAACTTTGGGTAACTATGACTCTAAAATAAAAGTAGACGAAAAAGATAATAAGAAAAAAATAAATTTAAAAGAGGCAGAGAAGGAAGCACGTGGCGATACGGAAGAAACCTTAGATGAATTTTTTGATTTTGTTTCTGATTTAGAGCGTAAAGATTGGTTTGTACAATATATTAATACGATTGTAGAAGAGTTTGATCCTCATACCTTCTATTTTGCGCCAGAGGAAAAAGAAAAGTTTGACACTAGAATGTCAGGGAAATTTGAAGGCATTGGTGCTCGATTACAGAAAAAGCAAGATGGTGTTAAAATAGTTGAAATTATTTCTGGTGGTCCGGTGTGGAGAGATCGTCAAATTGAAGTAGGAGACGAAATCATTAAAGTGGGTCAGCATGGGGAAACCCCTGTAAGTATCGTAGAAATGAGACTGGATGATGCTATAAAATTAATAAAAGGTGCAAAAGGTACTATTGTAGATTTGACAATGCGCAAAGTGGATGGTACTACCGAGGTAGTTTCAATTACAAGGGATGTTGTGGAAATCGAAGAGACCTTTGCGAAATCGGCTAATATTATAAAAGGAAACGAAAAATTTGGTATTATTAATCTTCCACAATTTTATGTGAGTTTTGATGATTATGAAGGGGAGAGAAATGCAGCTTCTGATGTTGAAAAAGAAGTAGCGCGTTTAAAAGAAGAAGGTGCCGAAGGATTGATCTTAGATTTAAGAGACAATGGAGGAGGATCTTTAAAAACGGTTGTGGAAATGGCTGGCTTGTTTATTAAAAACGGACCAATTGTTCAAGTACGTTCTAATGATGATCAAAAAGAAGTTCATGATGATGTTGATGATCGCATTCAATGGGATGGACCTTTAGTAATCCTTGTAAATGAATTATCAGCTTCTGCTTCTGAGATTTTAGCAGCAGCAATGCAAGATTATAAAAGAGCTGTTGTTATAGGTAGTAAACAAACCTTTGGTAAAGGAACGGTGCAAAATGTAATTCCTTTAGATAGAATTGTGCGCAGTAATGAGCATGGAGATTTGGGAGCTATTAAATTAACAACGCAAAAATTCTATAGAATTAATGGTGGGTCTACCCAATTAGAAGGTGTCAAATCTGATGTTGTGGTGCCGGACAAGTATAGCTATATAGATTTAGGAGAACGTGATCAGCAAAACCCACTTGCCTGGGACAAAATATCTCCAGCAAACTATACGCCTTGGGATGGTCATATAGATTATGAATCTACCGTTTCTAATAGTAACAAGCGTATGGCTCAAAACCCTCAAATAAAATTAATAGAGGAAAATGCTAAATGGTTAAAAGAACAACAGAATGAAACCGTGGTTTCTTTAAACTATATAGATTATAAGGAAGATGAAGCGAAGAGTGTAGAAAAGTCTAAGTATTTTAAAACACTTTCAGCTTACGATTCTAAATTAACCTTTGAATCTCTAAAATACGAAGAGAGTTTGTTTACGCAAGATTCTGTCTTAAGACAAAAGCGCCAACGTTGGCATGAAGATCTTGTGAAAGATGTTTATGTAGAAGAAGCGGTAAATGTTTTAGAAGATTTAAAAAATAATTCTTTAAAATCAGGAAAGCTTGCAAGTGTTAATAAGCATAATCAGAAGATAAAAAATTAGATTAAATTATAAACAAAAAAAAGCCGTTCATGTAGAACGGCTTTTTTTGTTTTAAGAACTACAGGATAGCATGGAGCAACCTACTTTATTTCTTGCCCATTCAGGACGTTTAGCAAACCATTTTTCAAACTCTGGTTGCTCATCATAAGGATGTTTTAATAAGGTGTATAATTCGTCTACTAAGCTATAATCTCTTTCATCTGCTTTGTCAATTGCTAATTGCGCCATATAATTTCGCAGCACATACTTAGGGTTTGTTGCATTCATTTTTAAAGCTCGTGCTTCATCAGGTGTAGTTTCTTTTTGTAATCGTTTTATATATAGATCAAACCAAATTTTCCATTTTTCTAGGGCATCATCTTTTAGTTCCTCTAGCGTGTAAAAGGAAATTTTAATTTTAGCTAAAGCACTATCGTCTGTGTCATTTTTAGTAACTAAGCTTAAGTTTCTAAAAAATAAAGTCATATCTGTTTCAATAATCTGCAAAGTGGTTTCTAAGGCGTTTAATAAATCAGTATCGCCATCATCAGTGCTAGAAAGACCAATTTTATCTTTCATCATGGCCACATATTTTACAGCATAATCATTTTTATAGGCTTCCAAAATGTCTTCAAAGGGTGCCGCATCTTCAATAAGCGGGTATAGTGCATTTGCTAGTTGGTATAAGTTCCATAAGCCAATATTAGGTTGGTTGCCATACCTGTACCGTTTGTGTTGTCGGTCTGTAGTGTTTGGTGTCCAGTCTTCATCATAACCCTCTAACCAGCCATAGGGGCCATAATCTATGGTGAGTCCTAAAATAGACATGTTGTCTGTATTCATTACGCCATGTACAAAACCAACACGCTGCCAGTGAATAATCATTTCTAATGTACGTTCAGCTACTGTTTTGAATAATTGTATGTACCCTTCTTTTGAGGTATTTTCAATCTCTGGAAAAAATTGGGTTATAGTATAATTAACAAGGGTAGTAAGTGTTTTGTAATCTTGTCTAGAGCTAAATATTTCATAGCTTCCAAAACGTAAAAAGCTAGGAGCTACTCTAGATACAACAGCGCCTTTTTCGTAATCGGGATTACCATTGTACAAGACATCTCTCAATACTTGATCACCGGTAAGGGCTATAGAGAGCGCGCGTGTAGTAGGTACGCCTAAATGAAACATTGCTTCGCTGCACAAGTATTCCCGAACAGAAGATCTTAATACGGCCAAACCATCAGCCGTACGGGAATATGGAGTTTCTCCAGCGCCTTTTAATTGAAGTGTCCAACGTTTATTATTATGCACCTTTTCTCCTAGATTGATAGCGCGACCATCTCCTAATTGTCCAGCCCAGTTGCCAAATTGATGACCGCCATAACACATGGCGTAGGGACGAGAATTCTCGCCCATCTTATTTCCTGTGAATACTTCTAAAAAAGATGTACTCTTCAACTCCTCTTCAGGTATGCCTAACTCAGAAGCCATTTCTTTAGAGCTGTGGATTAATTCTGGCTGCGCTGTTTTCTTAGGGGTTACCAAAGAAAAACAAGCGCCACTTACTTGGCGTCTAGTATTTTCTAAAATTGGATCTTGAGGTAGGGAATGAGTAAAGCTGTCTTTAGGTTCAAATTTCATAATTAAGGCTACTTAATAAGTTGATGTCTTAGTCGTAAAAGAATATACAAAATTAAAGTAACTTGCCAGTCTGACGGATCAATTATGAAAAATAAAACAATTTACTCACTTTTAATGGTGGTATGTCTGGTGGGCTTTTGGCTGTTTGATAATTTTTATACACCAGCTACTTACACAGCTCCAGAAGGAACAGCGCCCGTTGTAACAATTTCAGCAGATTTTCTTCCAAGTTCTACCACGGGAGAAATTGTACAGCATAATTATTATACACTTTCTTATAGTGAAAAGCATGAGCAGGCAGAATGGGTAGCTTATCAATTAGATCGAAGTCAGCTTACCTATGATGATAGAAAGCGGCCTTATTTTATAGAAGATCCACAGGTACGTACCAAGTCTGCAGATTACAAAAATTATAAGGGTTCTGGTTATGATAGAGGGCACCTTTGCCCTGCGGGAGATCGTAGGTTTTCTGAATTCGCTTATAATGAGACTTTCTATACGAGTAATATTAGTCCACAGAATAATGAATTCAATGCGGGTATTTGGAATGATTTAGAAAAGAAAGTGCGGTATTGGGCAAAAAAATATGATGGCGTATATGTAGTTACTGCAGGGGTATTAAAAAATGATTTGGAGGCTATAGGTAGTGAGGAGGTAACTGTTCCTGATTATTTTTATAAAATAGTAGCAAGAAAAGAAGCAGGCGGTGTAAAAGCCATAGCTTTTTTGTTTAAAAATAGGGAAAGCAAGGGTGCTCTTAAAAGTCATGCTGTTAGCATTGATGAAATTGAGCGCCAAACAGGGATAGATTTTTTTGAAAAAATACCTGAAGCTATACAGCAGACCTTTGAAAGTAAGGTGCGTATTTCCGAATGGAAATTCTAGAAACCTTCTTTTAAACGGTTGGAATCCATCTTTAAAAAGATAAAGAGTAATGCCGTAAATCCTAGAAGTCCAGAGCCTCCATAACTAAAGAAGGGTAGTGGAATTCCAATGGTTGGTAAAACGCCTATTACCATCCCTATATTAATGAAATAGTGGACGAGTAATATAGAGATCACACCATATCCATACATACGGTTAAATGCGTTTTTCTGCCTTTCTGATAGGAATACCAGACGTAATAAAAGAATTGTAAATAGGATAATAACAATGGTAGTTCCTAGAAATCCCCATTCTTCTCCTACGGTGCTGAAAATATAATCTGTGTGCTGTTCTGGTACAAAATCTCCTTTGGTACGCGTACCTTCTAGAAAACCTTTTCCAAAAAAGCCACCAGATTCAATTGCTTTTTCAGATTGATAGGTGTTATATCCAATGGTTTTTCTGATCTCTTCTAATTTAGAAGGGTCTTTCTCTAAACTTAACCATAAGCTAAAACGGTCTCTATGGCGCTGTTCAAATACATTTTCAAAAACAAAATTTACAGAGAGCGAAAATAAGAGTGTGATGATGAAAACACCGACTACAGGAAGTACCGGAATTTTGTACGATTGTTTTTTAAGTAATAAGAATATAGCTAAAAGTAGGCCTATGATTATGGCAATCCAGATGGTGCCAAACATAAGTGTACACACAAAAATTAAAATAGTATATAAGCCAATACCTAAATAAAATAAGGGGACACCTTCTCTGAAAAGTACAAATACCAAAGAGAAAAAGACGAGGGCACTACCAGGGTCTGGTTGTGGAATAACAAGTATGGCAGGTATTAAAAGTATTAAAAAAGAATAAAGTTGATCTTTTCTTCTTCTAATATCGGTTTGTATATCACTTAAATATTTAGCGACAGCCAATGCCGTTGCCACTTTTGCTAATTCTGAAGGTTGTAGGTTAAAAAAGCCTAAATTATACCAAGAGGTAGCCCCGGCTATAGTAGTACCAAAAACAAAGAGGCCTAATAATAACGCTAATGAAATAACATAAAGTAAGCTAGAGAAGCGTTCAAAGAAATTACTCTCTAATGCTAGAATAATCACGATTAAAGCAATGTCTAGAGCTATGAAAATTAACTGTTTTCCATAGATGGTAGAGAAATCAAATATGTTGTCTTGCCCTTCTGCATAAGTGCTAGAATATATGTTGATCCATCCAATCGCAACAAGAAGTACAAAAATTAATATGGATAGCCAATCTACACGTTTTAAAACTCCTTTACCAGACACGCTCATTAATTATAAATGGTTCACCACTAATTGCTTTAGCGTATTCTTTTTCTAAAGTTCTGTCTAGCATTCTTTTTTCTAAATCTTTTCTAGTGATATCTCCTTTAAGATATTTTTCTATAAGAAGAGAGGCTATATGGCCTGCATATCGCCCTCCATAATAGCCGTTTTCTATGTAAACGGCTATTGCAATTTTAGGATTGTCAACAGGGGCAAAGGCCACAAAAACCGAATGATCTGTAAGCTGTGTCCGTACTCCGTCTATACGGGTATAGTTTTCTACCGTACCGGTTTTACCTGCAATTTCTAAATCAGGAATTTGAACACCTCTACCAGTTCCATGTTTGTAGACATTGGCCATACCTTGAACCACCGGTTCAAAATGTTTCTTGTCAATGGTGGTATAATGCTTTTCAATATATTTTTGATTTGTAATTTTCTGCCCTTCTACTTCTTTCAGTACGTGAGGAACTACGTAATAACCGCGGTTAGCGATTGCAGCGGTCATGTTGGCTAATTGTATAGGGGTTACTAAAATTTCACCCTGACCAATAGCATTTGATATGAAATAGGATGAAGACCATCTATTATCGCCATACATCCGGTCATAGGTTTTTTTGGTAGGTATTGATCCGCTTCGGCCTGTAGGGATATCAGAACCTAAGAAGTTTCCTAATCCAAAACTTTTGACATGTTTATCCCAAACATCCATTCCTTCATCAGTAGTAGGGAATTTTTCGAATATTTTTCTAAAAGTACCTGCAAAGTAGGCATTGCATGATTTGTAAATTCCAACATCTAAATCTCGTAATCCACCACCGCAATGACATCCTCTTTTTTTATTTCCTACATAAAAACCGTTATAACACTGAATTTTTGTGTCTGGTGTAATGACATTCTCTTGCAAAGCAATTAGCGCGTTAATAGCTTTAAAAGGCGATCCTGGAGAGGTTTGTGCCAGTACGGAGCGGTCATAAGTTGGTTGAGCAATAGAATCATTGTAAAGTTTGGTGTAATTTTTAGAACGTTCACGTCCTACCAATAACCCAGGATCATACGTTGGGCCAGAAATCATAGTTAAAATTTCACCAGTAGTAGGCTCAATAGCCACAATGCCGCCACGTTTTCCGTGCATTAATAATTCTCCGTATTCCTGTAATTTTTTATCAATAGTAATTTTAATCTCTTTACCTTGTTCGGGTAAAGTGTCTAGAATACCATTTTTGTACGGACCTATATCTCTGTTAAACCTATCTTTCTGTATGTATTTTACGCCTTTTCTCCCACGAAGAATTTCTTCATATTGCTTTTCTATTCCAGTTCTTCCTTTGAGTTCTCCAAGTTTGTAATAAGGATTCTCGTTTAATTCGTAGTCATTTACTTCAGAGATAAAGCCAAATACGTTGGCTCCACTATGTGTATCATAATATCTCAATGATCTCTTCTGAATATAAAAGCCACTGTATTTGCGCATTTTCTCTTGCAGACGTGCGTAATCTTTCTTAGATAATTGTGGTACTAAAACAGAAGGTAAACGTGGAGAGTAATTTTTTGCTTTTCCAAACTGCTTTAAAAACGTAGCTTTTTCTATGCCTAACAAAGTGCAAAACTCTAAAGTGTCTAGTTTTTTAACTTCTCTAGGAATTACCATGACATCATATGCCGGTTGGTTCGCAACAAGCAATTCTCCATTACGGTCATAAATATAGCCGCGCTCTGGATAGTCGTAAATTGCTTTAATAGCTGTATCTTCTGTAACCTGCATAGAGGAGTGCCTGAATACCTGCAGGTAAGACAGTCTTCCAATGAAGGTTAAACCAATGATAACAATGATTGATGATAATAGTATTTTTTTCATTTTTGGATGAAAATCTAGAAATTAGGGGCAAAAGAGATTTATAAAGGTCCCAAAATTAGATAGAATTTTTGACTAGTTTTCTTTTTTAACACTGAAAAGAGAGCTTAATAAAATGCACAAAAATAGAGACGCAATACTCACAACAAGTATTTTCTTTAAAATTAGAAGAAAATTATCAAAATTAAAAACTTCTAGGGTAAAGAAAACAGTATGATGTATCACAATTAACAAAGCAAGGTATGTTAACTGTTGTATTCTAGGAGCAGCATTTAGTCTAAAACTTTGAAATTCAAAATTGACTCCAAAACAAAAACGCATAATAGTAGGGCGTAGGTAGGCAATAGTAAGTGTTGCTGCGGTGTTAAAAGCTAAGGTGTCAGAAAAAATATCTACAGTAAACCCTAAGAAAAATGAGATGATTATAAATACAGCTCTGTTTTGTTTAATGGGGTACCAATATAAAAACAGGATATAAATTATCGGATTTATAAAACCCCAGAAATTAATATTATTACAAATTAAGACCTGAGCCAAAACAAGCATAATAAAGCGGACGATATTTATAAAGTAATATTTACTTGCCATTTGTAGCTGCAGATTCTAATTCTTCAAGTACAACACGGTTTGTGTTGTTAATGATATACACATTTTTAAGATTTGACATATCATTAAAAAGTGAAATATTTATTGTGTACGAACTTTTGGAAACATCTAATCCAAAACTTTTTATAGTTCCTATTGGAATATTTTCAGGAAAAATACTAGAGGCAGCCCCCGTTAGAATAGTGTCACCAACTTTAATAGGTATACGTCTAGGGATATCTATAAGTTGTACGGTATTGAAATCTTTAGTGTCCCAAATTAGAGACCCAAAATTATCTGTATTTTTTAGTTTAGCATTCAGATTAGATTTTCGGTTTAAAATGCTCTGTACTCTTGAAAATTTACCACTTGTATTTTCTATAATTCCAAGAATTCCATTAGGTGTAATAACACCCATATCTTGTTTAATACCGTCTTTAGATCCTTTATTAAGGGTAATATAGTTGTCTAAGTTAGAATAACTGTTTTTGATGATTTTAGCAGATATGATTGTAAAATCTAATAAGGTACTATCTAGTGCTACACTATCTATAGCTACTTCTTCATTGTATTCGTTATTGATAATAATGCGCCTTAAACGCATGTTTTCATCTACTAATTTCTGATTTTCTTTTTCTAGGTTGAAATAAGAAAAAATACCGTTGGTAGTTTTGTAAACGCCACCAGTTAGCCAATTAGCAGAATTAAAAAATTTTGATTGGTGATAGGAATGCGATTGAATGGTAAAGGCAAGTGAAATAAATAATAGGAATAAATAAAGGAGCAGATTTTTATTCCGAAATATAAAATTGATAATCTGTTGCATTCACTTTAATTATTTTTGAGTGCGGTAAAATCATTAGAGCACTTTTGTAATGTACTATTATAAAAGTGCTCTACGATTACGTTGTTCGCTATTTAATCAAGATACTTTTGTAGCGTTCAAGATTCTTTAATGCGATTCCTGTTCCGCGTACAACCGCTCTTAATGGGTCTTCTGCTATATATACGGGTAAATCTGTTTTTTGAGATAACCTACGGTCTAATCCTCTCAACATAGAACCACCACCTGCTAGGTAAATACCTGTATTGTAGATATCTGCAGCAAGTTCTGGAGGTGTTTGCGATAAAGTTTCCATTACGGCATCTTCTACGCGTAAAATAGATTTGTCTAAAGCTTTAGCAATTTCTCTATAAGAGATTTGTACTTGTTTAGGTTTACCGGTCAATAAATCTCTACCTTGAACAGACATTTCATCTGGAGGTGTCTGTAAATCCTCTGTAGCAGAACCTATCGTTATTTTTATATTCTCTGCAGTACTTTCTCCAACATAAAGGTTGTGCTGTGTACGCATGTAATAGATAATGTCATTTGTAAATACATCACCTGCAATTTTTACCGATTTATCACATACAATACCTCCTAAGGCTATAACTGCAATTTCAGTAGTACCACCCCCTATATCTACAATCATATTACCCTTGGGTTGCATAATGTCTAGTCCGATACCGATAGCCGCAGCCATAGGTTCGTGTATTAAGTACACTTCTTTACCATTAACACGCTCTGCAGATTCTTTTACAGCACGCATTTCTACTTCGGTAATTCCAGAAGGAATACAAATTACCAATCGTAATGCTGGTGGAAACCATTTCTTCTTTAATGCAGGGATATTCTTTATGAACATCATTAACATTTTTTCAGAAGCATCAAAATCGGCAATTACACCATCTTTTAGTGGACGTATTGTTTTGATGTTTTCATGGGTTTTTCCTTGCATCATATTGGCTTCTTTACCAACGGCAATTATTTTTCCACTAATTCTATCTCTGGCTACGATAGAAGGGCTATCAACAACAACTTTGTCGTTATGTATTATAAGAGTATTAGCTGTACCTAAGTCAATAGCTATTTCCTCTGTCAAGAAATCAAAAAATCCCATTTCTATTTATTTGGTTGTGGACTAAATGTAAGTTTTATCGACGAAAGTAACAAAATTAATGTTTAAAATGACGTGTACCGGTCATTACCATAGAAATTCCGTTAGAATTGCAATAATCTACACTTAATTCGTCTTTAATTGATCCTCCAGGTTGAATGACACTTGAAATTCCGCTATTGCCTGCTATTTCTACGCAATCTGGGAAAGGGAAAAATGCATCACTTGCCATAACAGCGCCTTTTAAATCAAAATTGAAAGTGTTTGCTTTATGTATTGCCTGGTTAAGGGCATCAACTCTAGACGTTTGACCCGTACCGCTAGCAAATAATTGTTTGTTTTTAGCAAGAACGATGGTGTTAGATTTTGTATGCTTACATAATTTAGAAGCAAATATTAAATCTTCAACCTCTTCTGCTGTAGGTGCTATTTTTGTTGCGGTTTTTAAATCAGCCTTAGCGTCAGAGATAAAATCTTTATCTTGAACTAATACACCATTTAAACAAGTGCGAACTAAAGTTTGTGGAAGCGCTACATTATTTTGCACTAAAATAATTCTGTTTTTCTTTCCTTTTAAAATCTCTAAAGCATCTGCAGCGTAACTCGGAGCTATAACTACTTCGCAGAACAATTTATGAATTTCTTCTGCGGTAGCCTTGTCAATTTCTTTATTACTAATTAAAACACCTCCAAAGGCAGAAACTGGGTCACCTGCTAATGCATCAACATAGGCTTGATGTAAAGTGCTTCTAGAAGCTAAACCACAAGCATTATTATGCTTTAAAATAGCAAATGTAGGTTCATCATTTTTAAACTCTCCCATTAAATTTACCGCAGCATCAACATCTAAAAGATTGTTGTAGGATAATTCTTTTCCGTGAAGCTTGTTGAACATAGCTTCAAAATCTCCAAAGAAAAAGCCTTTTTGGTGTGGGTTCTCCCCGTAACGTAAAACCTGACCTTTGGTTTCGCTAATTTTTAAAACAGTTTCTTGATGGTCTTTATTGAAGTAGTTAAAAATAGCTGTATCATAATGAGAAGAAACATTAAATGATTTTGCCGCAAAACGCTTACGATCTTCTAATGTTGTTGATCCATCATTAGCAGAGACTAGTTCTAAAACTTCAGCATAATCTTCCATAGAAGAAACACAAAGGACATCTTTGAAATTTTTGGCAGCTGCACGAATTAATGAAATACCACCAATATCAATCTTTTCAATAATATCTTGCTCAGATGCACCGCTAGCTACTGTCTTTTCAAAAGGATACAAATCAACAATAACAATATCTATTTGAGGAATATCAAACTCCGTTAATTGTTTTTGATCATTTTCATTATCCTGACGATTTAAAATACCGCCAAACACTTTCGGGTGTAAAGTTTTTACACGACCACCTAAAATAGAAGGGTAACTTGTAACATCTTCCACAGGAACTACATCTATCCCTAAATCACGAACAAATTTTTCTGTGCCACCAGTAGAATATATGGTGATGCCCAGTTCTTGAAATTTTTTAACAATTGGCTCTAAGCCATCTTTGTGAAATACTGAAATTAATGCTGATGTAGCTTTTTTGGTGGTGCTCATTTTTGTGTGCTTATGATTAATATCTTAAGCACACAAAAGTAATTTTTTTGAAGTTAAAAAAGCACCGATCTTATCAACAAAAAATATAAAGTTTTAAAGAATTTTTGCAACTTCAGTATTTATGAACTCTAAAAAGCGCTCATCTTCTGCTGTGAAAGGATCTGGAGTGTTAGAATCAATGTCTATTTGCCCAATATTTTCACCATTTAGAAACAACGGGACTACAATTTCTGCTTTTACAGTTATACTGCACGCAATATAATTGTCTTGTGCTTTTACATCTGGCACCACAAAGTTTTCGTGACTAACTGCAACTTGGCCACAAATACCTTTTCCAAACGGGATAATAATATGATCTGTTGGTGCACCAGCGTAAGGGCCTAACTTTAATTCGTTTTTGTCTCCATTTTTAAAGTAGAATCCTACCCAGTCGTAATGAGGTATATTCTCTTTAAGTAAATCACAAATTTGCTGTAATTGTGTATCCGTATTAGCGTCAGAATTGCTAGTTATAGATAGGATTTGTTTTTTTAGCGTGTCAAACATCTTTTATCTGTTAATTTTTTGCTTCAAAAGTCGAATAATTTATTCAAAAATGACAAAACAAATACAATAAATATTCGTTAATCTTTATAGGTATTTAGGCTTAGCGAATGAATATTTTGTAATTTTGCGGGAATGAAAAAAGTACTTTTCAATATAGTTTCTGTAACCATGGCGGTCTTGCTGTTGGCTTCTACGATTTCGTGGAAGGTAGAGAAGCATTATTGTTTAGGTCATCTTATGGATATTGCTTTATTTACTTCTGCACAAGATTGTGGTATGGATATGGTTTCCCAATCTGATGAGAGTGGTGATCATGTTGAAGATTCAAATTCTTGCTGTGATGATGAAATAATCATTACAGAAGGGCAAGATGATTTAGTAGTCCAAACCAATGATTTTGATTTAGCGCAACAGTTCTTTGTAGTCGCTTACGCCTATTCTTATTTTAATTTGTTTGGCAATAGTTTTGAAGAGAAACCTTCTTTTGATCACTACCCACCGCCAATTATCGTCAAAAATATACATGTACTAGACGAGGTTTATTTAATTTGATTTTTTATTTATAGTGGACTGCATGCCGTTGTATCTTGTTTTTAGAACTAGATTTTCTGTATGCCATTTAGTGCTTTCCTGTTTTTGGTACGACACTGAATAACTCTTACTTAAATAATTTTTTAAATTTAATTTTCAAATGAATACATATATAAAACTACTAATTGCAGTACTGTTGCCTTTTGCGGCGCTTTCTCAGGATAAAGTAGAAGGAATGGTGGTTGATGGCGGTGCTATTAATACTACTTTAGGCTTACCAGGGGCAAATGTGTACTGGATGAATTCTCAAATAGGTGTGGTGACCGATTTTGATGGAAATTTCTCAATTCCCTATGATGCACAATACCATAAGTTGATCATCAGTTATGTGGGTTTTGAATCTGATACCTTAACTGTAGATCAACCAAGAAAAATTAAACACACATTAAATCCATCAAACGCTCTTAATGAAGTGGTGGTAAATCAAAAACGAGATGCGGTACAGAAAGCCTACTTTAGCTCACAGAATGTGGTAACTATAAATAGTGCAGAACTACTAAAAGCAGCATGTTGCAATTTATCAGAAAGTTTTGAAACCAATCCTGCTATAGACGTCAACTTCTCAGATGCATTAACGGGTACAAAGCAAATTCAAATGCTGGGGCTTACCAGTCCTTATTTATTAATTACCCAAGAGAATATTCCTATGGTGCGTGGGGCATCTCAGGCATACGGTTTAACATTTACGCCTGGTACTTGGGTAGAAAGTATTCAAATTACGAAAGGTGCGGGGAGTGTTGTTAATGGTTATGAAAGTATTTCTGGGCAGATTAATACAGAGCTTGTAAAGCCACTTACGGATAATGCCGTTTTTGTAAATGGCTATGCCAATCAAAATGGGCGCTACGAATTAAATACGCATTTGAATAAGAAATTAACCGAAAAATGGAGTACGGGATTATATATTCATGGTAATAAACGTACGCAGAAAGAAGATAATAATGGTGATGGGTTTTTAGACGCTCCTTTGGCAAATCAAATAAATGTCATGAACCGTTGGCAATACCAAGATCCGGAGAATGGATGGGTGAGTTTTTTAAATGTGCGTTTTTTGAATGATGAAAAACAAGTAGGGCAACTTAATTTTAATCCAGATACGGATAGGGTAGACCAGAAATTTACTGCCGCTAATCAGTTGGGAGCCCCTGTGTTAAACGGAACTGAAATATGGGGAAGTGAGATTAATACCCGCCGCTTTGATACGTCTTTAAAGTTGGGCTATGTTTTCCCTGAATTACCTTTTCAAAGTGTAGGTTTTCAAACTTCGTATAGTTTGCATAAACAAGATTCATATTTTGGACTTAATACGTACGATATTACGCATGAAAGTATATATACAAATCTGCTGTTTAATTCTATTATAGGTGATACCAAAAACAAATTTAAAACTGGAGTTACCTTTGCCTATGACGGTTATGATGAAATGGTGCTTACAGATGATTATTCTAGAGTAGATACCTCTATAGGGGCATTTTTTGAATTTAATTATGATAATTTAGATAATGTAAATCTTACTGCGGGTCTGCGGGTAGATAACCACAACCGATTAGGGACTTTTGTAACTCCGCGATTGCATGTGAGATATACCCCTTGGGAGAAAGGGAGTTTGCGAGGCTCTTTTGGTAGAGGTAAACGTGCTGCGAATATTTTTGCTGAAAATCAACAACTTTTTGCTTCTTCAAGAACCATAAATATTACAAATGCCGGTGGAGATATATATGGTCTGGACCCTGAAGATGCCTGGAATTATGGCGTAAGCTTCTTGCAAGGGTTTACTTTTTTAGACCGCCCAGGAAATGTGAGTGTGGATTTTTATAAAACCGATTTTAAAAATCAGATTGTGGTAGATTGGGAAAATCCTCGTGAGATTTCTTTTTATAATTTAGACGGTAAAAGTAGTGCAAGTAGTTTTCAAGTAGAAGTGAATCATGAGATACTTCCTAAGTTGGAGCTTAGAACAGCCTATAAATATTATGATGTGAATACAGATTATACCGCAGGTAATTTGCAAAAACCATTACAAGCGCAACATAGATATTTTGCTAACTTAGGGTATACAACAGAAGTAAAGGAGAATGGCGCACAGTGGCGCTTTGATTATACGGTTCATGCTTTGGGTAAACAACGATTGCCAGATACTTCATCTAATGAGGAGGCATATCAATTAGGAGCCTATGCAGATCCTTATAGCTTAATGAATGGACAGATTACCAGAGTATTTTCAAATACCTTTGAACTCTATATAGGCGGAGAAAATTTAACCAATCATACACAGGATAATCCTGTTTTAGGTGCGGATAATCCGTTTGGCTCAAATTTTGATACTAGTATTGTGTATGCGCCGATTATGGGACGCATGTTTTATGCGGGATTTAGATTTAAACTTTAAAATAATATTATATACTAATACCTATTACTATGAAAAAAATAATTTTAACAGCAGTGGTGGTTTTGATGGCTACTATTAGTTACGCTCAAGACAAGAATAAGAAAATGACTTTTGATGTAAACGGAAAGTGTGGAATGTGTAAAGAGCGCATTGAAAAAGCGGCCCTTGGCGTAAAAGGCGTGAAGTTTGCTACTTGGGACATTCCATCGCATCAATTATCGGTTATTATGGATGAGAATAAAACAGATGCTATGAAGATAAAAACGGCAATAGTGGCTGTTGGCCATGATACTAAAGAATTGAAAGCAACGGATGAGGCTTACAATAGCGTACATCCTTGTTGTTTGTATCGCGAAGATAATTCTGATGATTCTGGTCATCATTAAATATATATAGTAGCTCATACGAGCTAAATTTTTGAAACTAAAAACGCTCCAATTTTCATTGGAGCGTTTTTTTATTTACTTGTAGTGGTTCATTACTACATCATTCCTGGCATACCGCCACCCATTGGTGGGCCTGCAGGAGCTTCTTCTTTAATATCGATTAAAGCGCACTCCGTAGTTAAGATCATACCAGCAACAGAAGCAGCATTTTCTAATGCAACTCTAGTTACTTTCTTAGGATCAATAATACCAGCTTTCATCATATCTGTATAAACTTCAGCTTTTGCATCGTAACCAAAGTCGCCTTTGCCTTCTAATACTTTAGAAACAACAACAGATCCTTCGCCACCTGCATTTTCAACGATAGTACGTAATGGAGCTTCAATAGCTCTAGCTACAATTTGCATTCCTGTTTCTTCGTCAGCATTTTCAGCTTTTAGTTTAGCAAGAACAGCTTTTGCACGAACAAGAGCAACACCACCACCGGCAACGATACCTTCTTCAACAGCAGCTCTAGTTGCATGCAATGCATCATCAACTCTATCTTTTTTCTCTTTCATTTCTACTTCAGAAGCAGCACCTACATAAAGAACAGCAACACCACCAGAAAGTTTAGCTAAACGTTCTTGTAATTTTTCTTTGTCGTAATCAGAAGTGGTAGACTCAATTTGAGCTTTAATTTGATTTACTCTTCCTTTAATATCTTTAGCAACACCAGCACCATTAACGATCGTTGTGTTGTCTTTATCAATAGATATTTTTTCACAAGTACCTAATAAATCTAATGAAGCGTTTTCAAGAGAGAAACCTCTTTCTTCAGAGATTACTGTACCACCAGTTAAGATAGCAATATCTTCAAGCATAGCTTTTCTTCTGTCTCCAAAACCTGGAGCTTTAACAGCGGCAATTTTTAAAGAACCTCTTAGTTTGTTAACTACTAAAGTGGCTAATGCTTCTCCGTCAACATCTTCTGCAATAATTAAAAGAGGCTTTCCTGATTGAGCAACTGGCTCTAAAACAGGAAGAATATCTTTCATAGAAGAAATTTTCTTATCAAAAAGTAAAATATAAGGATTCTCTAATTCAGAAACCATTTTTTCTGAATCGGTAACGAAGTAAGGAGAAAGGTATCCTCTATCAAACTGCATTCCTTCAACAACATCAACATAAGTATCAGTTCCTTTAGCTTCTTCAACAGTAATAACCCCTTCTTTACCAACTTTTCCAAAAGCTTTAGCGATTAACTCACCAATAGTTTCGTCATTGTTAGCAGAAATTGAAGCTACTTGTTTTATTTTATCAGAAGAATCACCTACTTTTTTGGCTTGCTTAGCTAGGTCTTCTACGATAGCTTCAACAGCCTTGTCAATCCCTCTTTTTAAATCCATTGGATTAGCGCCGGCAGCAACATTTTTTAATCCTTCTTTTACGATAGCTTGTGCTAAAACTGTAGCGGTAGTAGTACCATCACCAGCTAAATCGTTGGTTTTAGAAGCAACTTCTTTAACCATTTGAGCTCCCATGTTTTCAAGAGGATCTGCTAATTCTATTTCTTTAGCTACGGTAACACCATCTTTAGTTACTGCAGGAGCACCAAAAGATTTACTGATAATTACGTTTCTACCTTTAGGTCCTAAAGTTACTTTTACTGCATTTGCAAGTGCATCAACGCCTCTTTTTAGTCCGTCACGTGCATCTATATCAAACTTTATATCTTTTGCCATTTTTGAATTTTGTTTTAAGTCATTCTCAACATACGCCGAGAATTTGTTTAATTAATCGTATAATTTAATTTAGTAGATTTCCGGATTAAGGGAAATAAAAAAAGTAATTTATATAATTGCTAAAATGTCGCTTTCACGCATCATTAAAAAGTCAGTACCTTCTAATTTAAGCTCAGTACCTGCATATTTACCATAAAGAACAGTGTCGCCAACTTTAACAGTAACAAGCTCGTCTTTAGTTCCAGGACCAACTGCAACAACTTTTCCTTTTTGAGGTTTTTCTTTTGCAGTATCCGGAATATAAAGTCCAGAAGCAGTTTTTGTTTCAGCTGCCATTGGTTCAATAAGCACTCTATCTGCCAATGGTTTAATATTAACTTTAGCCATATGATTAAATTTTATTAAATTAATTTTATTTTATCCATCTATTAATGGCAGAAATTATGCCATTGCTAAATACCTGACATATTGTAAAACAAAAATGCCAGCTTGTCATCCAAGCTGGCATTTTTTAATATGTATTGTTGTATTGTTTATTCTGAATCAGGAGTAGAAATAGGATCTGGTAACGTATCAGGAACCGTATTTTCTATCTCACCACCTTGTAAAAGTTTAGAATCTGTTGCTGCATAATTCTCTTTCAAAGAAATGTTTGATAATAGAATTAATACGATAAGTAACGTTGCAAGAGTCCAAGTACTTTTGTCTAAAAAGTCTCCAGTCTTTTTAACTCCACCAACTACTTGGCTACCACCACCTCCTAAAGTTGAAGATAATCCTCCGCCTTTTGGGTTTTGTACCATTATAACCAGCATCAATAAAAGACTCACAATGATTATAAGGATTAAGAATATTGTAAACGTGCTCATTTATTTTCTTTTTGTATTTTTTGTACTAATTTTATTTGGTGTGCAAAGAAACTACTTTTTTCTGGATATTTCAAACTTAAAATTTTGTAAGCTTGAATCGCTTTTTTAAACTTTTTTTGTTCCAGATATACTTTGGCTAAAGTTGCTGTCATTAACTCTGTGGGGTCAATCTTTACAGGGTCATTGATAGGCACAGGAATTGCGTTTTTTTCTTTAGGTACAATCTTAGGGTTCTTTTCAATAAATTGATCTATTAAATCAAATTTCTTTTTTCTAGAAGCTTTTTTACCCCCGGTTTTTGGCTGTTCTTTTAGTGATTTCGGTGCTTCTTCTTCCTTGATAAGTATTTTTTGGCCTCTATCAATAGGTTTTTTAGACGCTAATTGCATCCATTCTGTAAAAGAATACTTTTCTTTCTTCGTAAATGGGAGTGGCTCACCAATCGTTAGTTCTTCCTCTTTTTTTTTAGCATCCGCAATCGCTATGTCTATTTTAGGATCTTTAGAAGCAAATAAGGAAGGGTCTAATATTTGTTCTGCATCTTTTGAGTTTTGAGGAAGCGCTTTATCTTCTACGGTTTCGTCTAATAAAGGTTTCTTTACGGCCTCAGGAGTAATTGTTTCAAATTCAATTTCTTTTTCTTCTATTGGAGTTTGTCTCCCAGAAATACTATCTGCAATGCCGTTCAGTAAGAACTCTTTAGAAGTAATAAAATCAAATAAAACTTCACGATCTGTGGTGTACGCTGCAGTAGTTTTTAGTGCGCTATTGTATTTAAAACTATTAAGGTTTTTAAGGCCTTTTAATTGCAAAGCACGTGCAGCTTGAAAATAAGGAAACTCCTCTAGAATATCATCCAATTGATTCGTCTGCACGGGTGAGACCAATTTTTCTGGATGTTGCAAAAGATATGTAAAGTCTGATACATTCATAGGGTTACCAATCTGCTAATGATGCGTTGAAAATATCTTGAGTGATACGCTCATAGATTTCTTCTAGAGCTGTTGATTTTATGGAACTATAGCTTGTGGTTGCGCCATAATCATAAAAGAAAGAAAAACGTTGATCAAAATCTACGTCTTCTTTTTTATTGTTGAAGAACCGAACAGTTACCGTCATCGTTAGTCGGTTTTGTGCAGAGGTTTGATTTGCGGTAGCGGTCATTGGAGTAATTCTGTATTCTGTAATCTCTCCTTCATACACCAAATCACCACCAGAAGAAACTAAATCTAGGCTAGTTTGGTTTAAGATTAAATCTTGTAACTCTCTAGTGAAGTCACGATCTAAACCTGGTTCAAAGGTAGATCCTGGACTCTGGGCAGCATAATTCTGAAATAAACGCACTTCATAGGTTTTTGCGTCTCCAACATCACCCCCTGTAAAGTTGTAAATACCACATCCATTTAAGCTCAATGCTGTAAATAGAATTGCAATTAAGTAGCTTATTTTTTTCAATTTATTTTAATTATTAAGGTTCAATTCTGTTATAGGTCTTATTACAGATCGTATTGTTTGATCTTACGGTATAAAGTACGTTCAGAGATACCCAGTTCTGCTGCCGCAGCTTTTCTTTTCCCTTTATTTCGTTCCAGAGATTTAGTAATTAATTCAATCTCTTTTTCTTGTAAAGATAGGGTTTCTTCTACTTCAATTTCTTCTGCAAAGTGGTATTTGTCCTCTACTATAGGTTTTGTGTAATTGCTTTCTGTTTGTGGTTCGGGGAGATGAAGCAATTCATTCTCTTCTTCTGTTTCATTAGAGAAATCATCATCATCATGTTTGCCATATATTTTACGTATGAGGTTTTCATTGTCTTTCTGTACCTCTTCGCTATCGTTGTTTTTAAGTAGCTCTAGGGTTAGTTTTTTTAGATCATTCAGATCGGCCTTCATGTCAAATAATACTTTGTAGAGTATTTCTCGTTCATTGCTAAAATCGCCGTCTTTTTTCTGTTTGTCTACTATAGCAGGAAGATTAGAGCCCCCAAAATTAGGTAAGTAGCCATTTAAGGTGGCAGCAGAAATAGTTCTGTTTTCTTCCAATACAGAAGTTTGTTCTGCAATATTTCGCAATTGGCGGATGTTACCCGGCCAGCGGTATTTTAGCAAAAGTTCTACTGCATTATCTTCTAAACGGATGGTGGGCATTTTGTATTTCTGCCCAAAATCTGATGCAAACTTTCTGAATAGTAAGTGTATGTCTTCTTTACGTTCTCTAAGTGGCGGAAGTGCAATTTCTACCGTACTTAAACGGTAATATAAATCTTCACGGAACTTTTCTTTTTTTATGGCGTCAAACATATTAACGTTTGTAGCTGCAACTATTCGCACATTTGTTTTTTGAACTTGCGAAGACCCTACTTTTAAAAATTCACCATTTTCTAGTACTCGAAGTAAGCGTACCTGAGTAGTTAAAGGAAGTTCTCCAACTTCATCTAAAAAGATGGTTCCGCCATCGGCAACTTCAAAATACCCGCTACGTGTAGCTGTTGCTCCTGTAAAAGCCCCTTTTTCGTGGCCAAAAAGTTCGCTATCAATAGTTCCTTCTGGGATTGCTCCGCAGTTCACAGCAATATATTTAGCGTGTTTTCTGTGAGAGAGTGAATGTATAATTTTAGGAATAGCTTCTTTACCAACACCACTTTCACCGGTAACTAATACAGAAATATCTGTAGGCGCAACTTGTATTGCTTTTTCTATAGCACGATTAAGTTTTAAGTCGTTACCAATGATTTCAAATCGTTGTTTTGTTGCTTGTACTGATTCCATTTTAAAATCTTAATTATCTGCTAGTTCAATAGCCTCGCCAAGTAAAGTAGCAGAGGTGCAATCGGTTATTTTTACGCGTACTAAATCGCCTATAGTGTAATTTCCTTTAGCGAAAATTACTACGGCATTTTGAGAATTTCTTCCCATCCAATCTTGGTCCGATTTTTTTGAGGAACCTTCAATTAAAACTTCTTCAATTTTACCTAAATGTTGTCTGGTTTTTATATGTCCGTTTTCTCTTTGAACGGCAATTATTTCTGCAAGACGTCTCTTTTTTACTTCCTCAGGAACATCATCTTCTAATTTACGTGCAGCCATGGTTCCAGGACGTTCTGAGTAAGAGTACATATATCCAAAATCATACTGTACGCGTTTTAGAACATCAAGTGTTGCTTGGTGGTCTTCTTCTGTTTCTGTAGGGAAACCAGAAATCATATCTTGTGATATGGCGCAATCTGGTAAAATTCTTCTAATATTATCAATGAGCGCTATATATTCTTCGATAGTGTGTAATCGATTCATTTCTTTTAAAATGCGGTTACTGCCACTTTGTACCGGTAAATGAATATGGTTACAGATGTTTTTGTGCTTTGCGACAGTTTCAATAACATCAAGTGTCATATCTTGAGGATTAGAGGTAGAAAAGCGAATTCGCATTTTCGGAAATTTTTTCGCTACGGTATCCAAAAGGGCAGAAAAATTTACAGCCGTTGCTTTTTGCATGTCTGTTGCTTTTTCAAACTCTTTTTTTAAGCCGCCACCGTACCATAGGTAACTATCTACGTTTTGTCCTAAAAGTGTAATCTCTTTGAAGTTTTTATCATGAAGGTCTTGAATCTCTTTTAAGATAGATTGTGGTTCTCTGCTTCGTTCACGTCCGCGAGTAAAAGGAACTACGCAAAAAGTACACATGTTATCGCATCCTCTCGTGATAGATACAAATGCGCTTACACCATTACTTTGTAAGCGAACTGGACTTATGTCTCCATAAGTTTCTTCTTTAGATAAAATTACATTCACGGCATCTCTACCCTCATCAATCTCTTGGATTAAATTAGGCAGGTCTTTGTAGGCGTCTGGGCCTACAACCATATCTACAATCTTTTCTTCTTCAAGAAATTTACTCTTTAAGCGCTCTGCCATACAACCTAAAACACCCACCTTCATATGAGGGCGTGTTTTTTTTACAGCATTGAATTTTTCTAAACGCTTACGAACAGTAAGCTCTGCTTTTTCTCGAATAGAACAGGTATTCACTAAAACAAGATCTGCTTCTTCTAAAATTTGAGTAGTATCAAATCCTTCTTTAGAAAGAATTGAAGCAACAACCTCACTGTCAGAAAAATTCATGGCGCACCCGTAACTTTCAATATAAAGTTTGCGAGTATTTCCAGTAATTTTATCAAGAGCAATAGATTGTCCTTGGTTTTCTTCATTCATAATTTTCTCCATGTACTATGATAATCAACAGAATATTTTTCTTAGGATTGCAAAGATAAGATTTTTACGAGTGTTCTGTCAAATTGGCAGTTAAAAATTAGTGAAATTTGTGATCAAGATTAATTTTATGAAATTTAACCTCACAATATAATTGCGCTATTGAAAATGAAAGAAGAAGAAAATCAATCGAATAAAAAAAGATGGCCAACTAAGGCTGTTATGGCTCAGATTTATGAAGAACATTTGTGGGGGGGTCAAGAGTTTGATTTTTATTCCGGTGAAGGTTCTCATGATGAAGCGATTATTACACCTTATATAAAGGAGGTATCGGCGTTTTTAAAATCTTTTGATAAACCGCTTGTGGTTTGTGATGTGGGTTGTGGCGATTTTAATATTGGAAAGCAACTCTTAGCCTATGCCTATAAGTATATTGCTGTAGATATTGTTCCTGCTTTAATTGAAAGGAATAAAATAAAATTTAAGGATGATAAATTAAGTTTCTTATGTTTAGATATCTGTAAAGAAGATTTGCCTGTGGCCGATTGTATTTTTGTGAGGCAAGTGTTGCAGCATCTTTCCAATTCTGAAATCCAATCTTTTCTGTCTAAGCTAAAAAGTTATAAATATGTGGTGCTTACAGAACATGTTCCGCTAGGAAATTTTGTGCCCAATAAAGATATGGTAACCAGTATGGGGAACCGTGTTAAGAAAAATAGTGGTGTAGCTATTTTGGAACCCCCATTTAACTTTAAGGCTTTAACTTCCTATGTATTGGTACAGGTTGTTTTGAAAGATGCTAATAGCATCCAAACCGTGGTGTATCAAAATTTTTAATTTTTTTCGCAACCATTAGGACAATTAAGTATCTATCTGGTAACCAACTCATAAAATGAGAACCTCATGAAAACAACTTTAAAAATAGTACTTTTTATAGTAGCAATTGGATTTATAGCCTGTGATGATAAAGAAGATGAGAAATATGCAGATTATCTTGTGGCAAAGCCTTTGACTATTTCTAAGGAAGAATTTAAAACGGGAGTAGCGATTTTGCCGCCTAAGTTTATAGAAGAATCTGGAAAAATCTATGCCTATGAAAATTATATTTTTATCAATGATAAGTATCAAGGTGTTCATGTAATTGATAATAAAAATCCTGAGGCACCAGAAAAAATCGCTTACATAAAAATTCCTGGTAATGTTGATATTTCTGTTAAGGGTGACTATTTGTTTGCAGATAGTTTAACAGACTTGGTAGTTCTTGATATTTCTAATATCACTGCCATTAAAGAAGTAAATAGATTGGAAGATGTTTTAGGGAGTTCTATTAGTTGGCCTATGGCCGATTTTTATGAATATGATAACGTAGATTCTGAAAATGAGATCGTAATAGGATGGGAAACAGTATCGGAACCAAGGCTCATATCAGAATATGAAGCGCGTTTTATGGGTGATATTATGTTTGATGCGATAACCAATAGTGCTTCGGTAGGTCAGGGAGGCTCTTTAGCACGTTTCAAAATTGTAGAAGATTATTTATATGCAGTAGATAGTCATACCATCAATGTTTTTGATATTGTAAATTTAGAAAGTCCTAAAACGCTAGAAAGTGTTTTTGCAGGTTTTGATATTGAAACAATTTTTAATCGCGGAAGCTATTTATTTCTAGGCAGTAAGAGTGGTATGTATATCTACGATATTTCTTCGCCAAGTATACCACAATTTGTTTCAGAATTTCAACATGGTACCGCTTGTGATCCTGTAGTGGTAGATGATAAGTATGCTTACGTGACCCTGCGTGGAGGTAATTCTTGTGGAGCAACAGAAAGCGGATTGTTTGTTATTGACATTCAAGATATTGAAAATCCAACACTTTTAAAATCTTATGAGATGGAAGAACCGTATGGTTTGGGTCTAAAAGATAATCTGCTATTTGTATGTGATGGTAAGGCAGGATTAAAGGTGTATGATAAAACTAATGTTGAAAATTTAGACGCACTAAATCATTTTAAAGATATCATTACTTTTGATGTTATTCCGCTGGAAAATAGCCTTTTAATGGTTGGTGACGATGTTTTGTATCAATACCAATATCAAGAAAGTGCTGTAACTTTATTAAGTACGTTTTCTTTGCGATAAATTTTAAGAGCAGACACTTTACTGGTGTTCTAGATAGGCGATTTTTAAGTAGTTTTTTAGCTCCTAAAAAATGCTAATTATCACCTATATACTAAGGATAGCAGATAAAATAAAAAAATTGGTATACTTTTGTAATACCAAAAACTAGTCAATGGCAAAGAATTTAGTAATCGTAGAGTCCCCTGCAAAAGCAAAAACAATAGAAAAATTTTTAGGAAAGGACTTCAAGGTAGAATCCAGTTTTGGTCATATAGCCGACTTACCTTCTAAGGAATTAGGGGTAGATGTTGAAAATGATTTTGAAGCAAAATATATAGTAAGTAAAGACAAAGAAGCTTTAGTTAAAAAACTTAAAGATTTAGCGAAAAAAGCAGATACTATATGGTTAGCGAGTGATGAGGATCGAGAGGGAGAAGCAATCTCTTGGCACTTAGAACAAGAATTAAAATTAGACAGAAGTAAAACCAAACGAATTGTTTTTAACAGTATTACAAAATCTGCAATACAAAAAGCAATAGAAAACCCTAGAGAGATTAATTATGATCTTGTAAATGCGCAACAAGCAAGAAGGGTTTTAGATAGATTGGTGGGGTACGAGTTATCTCCAGTACTTTGGAAGAAAATAAAACCAGGTCTTTCTGCGGGTAGAGTACAATCTGTTGCTGTACGTTTAATTGTAGAGCGTGAAAGAGATATAGAAGGATTTGCTCCTGAGGCAGCTTTTAAAATTACGGCACAATTTAAAACGAATGAAGGCAGTATTTTTTCAGCGAAACTGAATAAAACATTTACGACGAAAGAAGAAGCTGAGGCTTTTTTAAAGGAGAATATGGATGCTACCTTTGCTGTAGCAAGTTTAGATAAAAAACCGGCAAAAAAATCTCCTGCAGCACCTTTTACCACATCTACCTTACAACAAGAAGCATCACGTAAATTATATTTTTCAGTAGGACGAACAATGCAAGTAGCACAACGTCTATACGAAGCGGGTTTAATTACCTACATGAGAACGGATAGTGTAAACTTATCTAAGGAAGCCTTAGATGCAGCAAAAGAAGCCATTGTAGAAAATTACGGAAAAGAGTACAGTAATACCCGTAACTATAAAGGAAAAAGTAAAGGAGCACAAGAGGCGCATGAGGCTATAAGGCCAACAGATATGAAACTTCAGAATGTTTCATTAGAGCGCGATCAAGAGAAATTATATGAACTTATCTGGAAACGTACACTTGCATCACAAATGAGTGATGCGCAGTTGGAGCGTACCAATGTTAAGATTAGTTGTTCTGGACATAATCAAGAGTTTACAGCAAACGGAGAGGTGATCAAGTTTGATGGTTTCCTTAAAGTGTATATGGAAGATGTAGATGATGAAGATGTTGCTGAAGAGCAAGAAGGAATGCTTCCTGCTATGAAAAAAGGAGAAGCATTAATAAATAATTACATTACGGCTACAGAGCGTTTTAGCAGACCTCCGTATCGTTTTACAGAAGCATCACTAGTAAAGAAATTAGAAGAATTAGGTATTGGTAGACCATCTACATATGCACCTACAATTTCTACAGTTCAGAATAGAGGTTATGTGGAAAAAGGAACTATTGAAGGGGTAGAGCGTAAGTACGTGCAGTTAGTTCTTGAAAACAATGCTGTAGCGACCAACAATCTAACCGAAAACGTAGGATCCGATAAAGGAAAACTAGTGCCCACTGATATTGGGATGATTGTTACCGACTTTTTGGTAAGTCATTTCTCTGGAATTATGGAATATAATTTCACGGCTAAAGTAGAAGAAGATTTTGATGAAATAGCGGAAGGGAAAGAAGATTGGAAAAAAGTGATGAAGAACTTTTATAAAGATTTTCATCCTAAAGTAATAGATGTAGAAGAAAATGCAGATAGAGCTAGTGGAGAACGTATTTTAGGAAAAGATCCAAAATCTGGTAGACAAGTACTGGTACGTCTAGGTCGTTTTGGACCTATGGTACAAATAGGTTCTTCGGAAGAGGAAGAGAAGCCTGTATTTGCAAGTTTATTACCAGAGCAATCTTTAAATACCATATCGTTTGAGGAAGCCATGGAGCTTTTTACTTTACCAAGAGCATTGGGAGAATATAAAGGTGAAGAAGTTCTGGCTAACGTTGGAAGATTTGGCCCTTACGTTAAATTCGGAGATAAATTTATTTCTTTAGATAAAGGAGAAAGTGCTTTTGATGTGGTCTTTGAACGAGCTGTTGAGCTTATTAAGGCCAAGGAATTGGCAGATGCGCCCGTGGCTCATTATGAAGATAAAGAGGTGACAAAAGGAACAGGTCGTTTTGGCCCATTTATTAAATGGGACGGCATGTTTATCAACGTGAATAAGAAATATGATTTTGATAACCTGTCAAATGATGATATTATTGAACTTATCGAAACCAAAAAACAAAAAGAGATTGATAAGGTTATACACGATTGGAAAGAAGAAGGTATTCGTGTAGAAAAAGCACGTTGGGGTAGACACAATGTAATAAAAGGGAAAATTAAAGTAGAATTATCAAAAGAAGTTGATGCTACAAAAATTACATTGAAAGAAGCTCAGGCAATGATTGAGAAGAAAACGCCTAAGAAGAAAGCAAAAGCAGCACCAAAGAAAAAAGCTGCGCCTAAGAAAAAGGCAAAATAATACTACACTACTAATTTTTAGATACACCTTCTTGATGCGTATTTTTTTTGCGACAATTCAAGAAGGTGTATTATATTTGAGTCAATAAGTTTATAGTAATCCTCAAAACATTCAATTTTTAATGGCATTTGATTTTTTAGTTCCTGTTGATGATAGATTAATAGCACATTGCGAATTACTTCCGGCGCAAGCACTAGGGAATAAAATTCATAAGCATACACAACGTAAAGGCTTGCCTGTATTGGCAAATGCTTCCTTTGCTATTATTGGTGTGAATGAGTCTAGAAATGCATTTGAGAAGAAAACAGAAACGTTAGACTTATTTGAGGTGCGCCGTCAGCTTTATAAATTAATGATGGGTAACTGGAGTAATACCATCGTAGATTTAGGAGATATTAATGAAGGAGAAGCGGTTGCTGATACTTACTTTGTTGTTAAAGAAATAGTAGCAGAGCTTATTGAAGAAGATGTGGTGGCAATTATTATAGGAGCAACACAGGATATAACCTACCCTTCGTATAGAGCTTTTGATGGCTTGCGTAGTATGGTAAATTTGGTATCCGTAGATAGTCGCTTTGATTTTGGTGATGCAGATGAACTTATTTCTTCACATTCGTATTTAAGTAAGATTATTACAGACAAGCCTAATAATCTTTTTAATTTTTCCAATGTAGGCTATCAGAGCTATTTCTGTGCCCAGGAAGAAATAGATTTAATGGAGCATCTTTTCTTTGATGCCTATCGTTTAGGAGAAATTTCAGCTAACATTACCTTGGCAGAACCTATATTGCGTAATGCTCATATTGTAAGCATAGATTTACGGTCTATTAAAGCGAGTGAAATTTCTATGTCAGAGAATTTTTCACCTAACGGATTTAATGGAAAAGAAATTTGTTCCATTGCCCGTTATGCGGGGATTAGTGATAAAGTAAATGTTTTCGGGATTTATGAAGGCGAGAATACGCCACAGTCTTTTCAGTTAACAGCGCAAATTATTTGGTATTTTATAGAGGGGCATAATTATAGGGTAAAAGAGTCACCTTTGGTGAAAAGTGAGGACTTTACCAAGTTTATAGTGCCTACAGATGATGAGGATTTAATATTTCATAAAAGTAATCTTACCAACAGATGGTGGGTAGAGGTGCCAACTATTTTATCTTCACATAATAAATCAAATATACCTGCGTTATTATCTTGCATGGAACAGGACTATTTTGATGCTTGCAATCAAATTATTCCAGAACGATGGTTTAAAGCTTATAAAAAGGGCTTTAATTAAAATAAAAAAAGTAAAGGATAATACAATTGACACAATATTTTAATCAAAACGTAGTTTTAGAGAATAATAAAAGTGTTTTTAAATTACAGTCTTAATCGAAATTTAACCTAAGTATGAAGAAGCTATTGTTATCATCTATAGCGTTTGTTGTTTTACTCAGCAGTTGCGGATCTAAAACAAAAGGAGAACTAGTTGGAGTCCAAGGAAAAAAATGGTATCCAGAAAAGCCTCATGGTATGGAATTGATCCCCCAGGGATCCTATATTATGGGTAAAAGTGAAGAAGATCAGGCTAAAGTTCTCAACGCGCCAACCAAAACAGTTACTGTACGCTCTTTTTATATGGACGACACAGAAATTACGAACAGCGAATACCGACAATTTGTAGAGTGGGTACGAGATTCAATCGTAAGAACTAAACTGGCCATCCTAGCAGATGAATTAGGTTTAGGTCCAGATGATGGAGGAATTGGTGACTACGCATTTAAAGATGCGGATACCACTAAATTATCATCTTACGACAAGTACATGCTTGATAACTACTCAGGGATGGGTGATACCGGATATGAAGGTAGAGGGTTAAACCTTGATCAAGATTTAGTTTGGGATACTTCGGAGTATCCAGATGAATATTATGTTGAAGTAATGGATAAATTATATGTTTCTGAAGAGGAAGCTTATAATGGACAACGTACTATAGACGTAACACAATTAAAATACAAGTATTCTTGGATGGATATTGAGGCAGCTGCTCGTGCTAAAGGTAAGGGTAGTAGAAAAGACTTCATTAAACAAGAAGAATTAGAAATATACCCAGATACAACGGTTTGGATTCGAGATTTTGAATACTCTTATAATGAACCAATGCACAATGATTATTTCTGGCATGACGCTTACAGTGAGTATCCTGTAGTAGGGGTAAGCTGGAAACAAGCAAAAGCATTTTGTAACTGGAGAACTAAGCTTAAGAATGATGATCAAAAATCTAAAGGAGCTCAGTTTGTAAATCAATTTAGATTACCAACAGAGGCAGAATGGGAATATGCAGCAAGAGGTGGTATTGAAAGTGGTACATACCCTTGGGGTGGACCTTATGTGATAAGTGACACCGGTTGCTTTATGGCAAACTTTAAACCACAACGTGGAGATTATGCGGCAGATACAGCATTATATACTGTAGAAGCAAAATCTTTCGAGCCAAATGATTACAATTTATATAACATGGCTGGTAACGTTTCTGAATGGACAGATTCTAGTTATGATCCTAACTCTTACGAATATGTTTCAACAATGAACCCGAATGCTGGTTCAGGACAAAATGCAAGAAAAGTTATCCGTGGAGGATCTTGGAAAGATGTTGCTTATTTCCTACAGGTAAGTACAAGAGATTACGAATACCAAGATTCAGCACGTAGTTATATTGGATTTAGAACCGTACAAGATTACATGGGCGTTGAAGAAAATAAGCCTTTAAACAAATAATACAGTAAATTTTACATAAAGTCGAATTAAATTAAACCAAATCGTTATTATTAACATTAACCTGAAATTAAATTAAAATTATGGCACAGTCAAAAGCAACAAAGAAATTATTTAACATGGCCTATGGGCTAGGAGCATCAATCGTAATTATCGGTGCATTATTCAAAATTTTACACTGGGAATTAGGACCATTAAATGGTGGTGTTCTTCTTGCAATTGGTCTTATTACAGAGGCACTTATTTTTGCTATTAGTGCATTTGAACCATTAGAAGACGAATATGATTGGTCTTTAGTATATCCAGAATTAGCTGGTGGTGAAGGTATTGCAAGAGCTAAGAACGTTGCTGCAGAAGTACAAGAATCAGAAGCTTCATTATCTAAAAAATTAGATGATTTATTAAAAGAAGCAGGTGTGGATGCAAGCTTAATGGAAAGCTTAGGAACAAGCATTAGAAATTTTGAGGGTGCTGCAAAAGGTATCGCTCCTACAGTAGATGCAATGGAATCTACTCGTAAGTATTCTGATGAAATGGTACAAGCTGCTTCTCAAATGGAATCTTTAAATAGCTTATATAAAGTACAATTAGAAAGCGCTAGCAAACAAGCTTCAATCAATGAAGAGGTTGTTCAGAACTCTACAGCTTTAAAAGATCAAATGGCATCGTTATCTACAAACTTATCGTCTCTTAACGGAGTATACGGTGGTATGTTATCTGCAATGACAAGAAACTAATTAGTTTTAGTAATAATCAAACCCCAAAAATTAACTAAAATTTAATTAGAAAAAAACATGGCAGGAGGAAAACAGTCACCACGTCAGAAAATGGTTAACTTAATGTACTTAGTGTTCATTTGTATGTTAGCCCTGAATATGAGTAAAGAAGTTCTAGCGGCATTCGGTCTTATGAATGAGAAGATGGAAGTTTCTAACCAAAAAACTTCAGATAACAATTTAGCATTCTTAGATGGTCTTGAAACAAAGGCTTCCGAAGATGCAGCTAAATACGCTGAAGATTTCAAAAAAGCACAGACAGTACAAAAATTATCTCAAGAGTATTATGATTATTTAGAAGCTCTTAAGAAAGATATGACTGCTGGTGTTGAGGATCCAAAGGATTACCAAGTAATGGATAAGTCTGACTTTTTAGATCAAAAATTCTTCGCAGGAGATAATTTGGCAGAAGGTGGTAAGGAATTCATGAAAAGAATAGAAGAGTACCGTACTAAAGTTTCAGTATTAGTACCAGCGAAATTAAAAGCATCTGTTATTGCTAGATTTGAAACTGGTGATGCTAATGGTAAAGTAGAAAAGAAAGATAAGACAAAGCAAGATTGGTTAAACTACCATTTTGAAAGCTTTCCTCTAATTGCTTCTTTGACTAAAATTACAGCTTTACAAGCTGATATCAAGTCTACGGAAGAAGATGCTTTAAAATCGATGTTAGAAGGTAACTTAACAGATCAAGTTTCCTTAACAAACTTTAAAACTTCTCTTTTTGGATCTAAATCTGCTTTTTATTCTGGAGAAAAATATGATGGTAAAATTATCATTAGTAAAACAGATAACTCTTCTACACCTGTAAGAGCAGAATTAACTCTTGATGGTAAGAAGTTAACAGCAGATACAGATTACAAGCTTGAAGCTGGTGGTGTTAAAATGTTGATTAGTACTGGTAACCCAGGAGATCACGTAGTAGCAGGTACAATCTTCTTTATGCAAGATGGTACAGAAGTTCCTGTAGAAGTGAATAATTCATTCGCTACAATTTCTAAGCCAGGAGCTGCTTTAATTGCTGCTGACAAAATGAATGTAGTATATCGTGGTGTTGCTAACCCAATGTCAATATCTATACCAGGTATTCCTGATAATAAAGTAAGTGCTAATGCAGCAGGTTTATCTAAGCGTAGCGGTAGTAGTTATGTTATGAATCCTGGAACTGGAAGATCAGTTACTATTAGTGCATCTGGTAAATTACCTGACGGACAGGTAGTATCTTCTAAATCTGAATTCAGAATTAAAGATATTCCAAGACCTAATGGATCTATTAGAGGAGAAACTAACTCAGCTAAAATGCCAAGAACTAACTTAGAAATATCTACGGTTGGTGCATTATTAGAGGATTTCGATTTCGATTTAAATCTTGCTGTAAGTGGATTCAAATTTAAAGTTCCTGGGCAACCAACAGTGGTAGTTAGAGGTAACAAATTAAATGGTGCTGCTAAGTCTGCTTTGAAAAGAGCTGGTCGTGGAGATGCTGTTCAGATATTTGATATTGAAGCTTATATAACAAATAACAAGTCTTACAGGTTGAAAAAAGTATCACCAGTAGTGGTTGAACTTACAAACTAGTAATAAAATTTATTGAAAAGCGTTATAAGTTTATAAGAACGTAAATTCTAAACGACTTATAACGAATTTCAGTAAAGGTGTAAAAACAAATAAATTTTTAAAAATGAATTGGAAAAATGTTTTATTAATTGGTGCGGTAGCTTTATTGCCAATATCTACAATGGCTCAGGCAAATATATTAAATGCCAAAAGACCGGAAGAGATAGGTAAGAAAACTGAATCTCAAATAGAGAAGGATAATGACGCTCCTTTAGAATACGGTTATGTTGATGATAGAGACATTCTATGGTCAAAAACAGTATGGGAAGTTATCGATTTAGATGAAAGAGTAAACTTTCCGTTATACTACCCAATTGATACTGTAGATATAGGTTCTGATAGAAGATCTTTATACGATGTTTTAATAAAAAACATTAAAAATGGTAAAATTAAAGATATCTATGCAGATTCTTATTTTACTGAAAAAAGAGAATTCTCAGACTTACAAGCTACTATGCAAAAAGTTGATACGACCGATTATGGTTATGAACAATATAATGCAGGTGAGCAAGTATCTCCAGAATACATTAACAGAAGAGATTTAGCAGCTGCAGATTTAGAAGAGTACTTAGTTAAAGGTATTTGGTATTTTGATAAGCGTCAAGGCGAATTAAAATATAGACTTCTAGGTATTGCTCCAAGAGCTCCAGATGTTAACTTTATCGATGATGAATCTATGGATCAAGAAGAGAACAAAGTTGCCTTATTCTGGGTATGGTACCCAAGTGCAAGACAAATTCTTCATGAAGCTAAAGTATTTAATCAAAGAAACTCTGCACAACCTATATCTTTTGATATGTTGTTAAATGCAAGAAGGTTTAATGCAACAATTTATAAAGAAGATAACGTTTATGGTGATCGTGCTATTAAAGATTACATTTCTGATAACTCTTTATTCCAATTGCTAGAATCTAATCGTATTAAAGAAACAATTAGAGATAAGGAACAAGATATGTGGAGTTATTAATTTAAAAATTCCAATTCAACATAAAACAAAAAAGTCTTAGCCAATGGTTAAGACTTTTTTTTATGCCAATTAGCTACCTTTGCAGTATGATAGATTATTTAATTGTAGGTCTTGGGTTGGCAGGTATTTCTTTTTGTGAACAACTAGAAGAACATCATAAAACATACCGTGTAATTGCAGATAAATCGCAAACATCGTCGGTAGTTGCAGGTGGTTTATATAATCCAGTAATTTTAAAACGTTTCACACTGGCATGGAATGCAAAAGAGCAGCTAGAAACGGCACTACCGTTTTATGAGAAATTAGCTAAAAAATTACATACGCAGTTAGATTTTAAAGTTCCAGTACTGCGCAGATTCGCCTCTATCGAAGAACAAAATATGTGGTTTGAAGCTGCGGATAAACCGCAATTAGGATATTTTTTATCAACGAGTATCAAAAAAAATGATAATACATGTGTTGATGCTCCATTTGGCTATGGAGAAGTAAAGTATACCGGCAGAATAGCAACCAAAGTACTTTTGGCTAATTATGAGAAATATCTTTTGACTAATATGCTCTTGCAGCAAGAGACTTTTGATTACGAAGAACTGGAAATAAAAGCCGATCATATAGCCTACCGAGGAATAGCAGCAAAAAGAATCATTTTTGCAACAGGATTTGGTTTGCATGAGAATCCATTTTTTAACTACTTACCTTTAAATGGCACTAAGGGAGAATTACTAACGATAAAGGCTCCAGATCTAAAGGAAGAGAATGTTATAAAATCATCTGTGTTTATTATTCCGTTAGGCGATGATTTATACCGCGTCGGGGCCACCTATAAATGGAAAGATAAAACAAATTTACCCACGGCAGCATCTAAACAAGAACTTCTAGAAAAGCTAGAAACGTTCTTGACGTGTAAATACGAAGTCGTAGATCATGTGGCAGGTATTCGCCCAACGGTAGCAGATCGTAGACCTTTAGTAGGGCAGCATCCAGAAGAGGATAAATTATTTATTTTAAATGGTTTTGGCTCTAGAGGTGTTATGATTGCACCAACAGCTTCCGCCTCCTTATACCAATTTATTGAGGATGGTACTGCAATTCATCCCGAGATGAATAGTGCGCGTTTTACTAAAAAATACTACCAAGAAAAATAAGGAAATTAAGAAGTCCTTTTTTTGTCATGATTTACTATCGCATTAGGATCATAACTAATAAACATATTGATCCATATATTACGAGATAGACGCATGATGAGTGGCATGAAAACAACTAAGGTGCCCATAATAGCAAAAAAGCTAGTCTTTAATTCAGTACCCATAAATAAAAAGGTGATAACAAATGCGGCTACAGCAAAAGCAATTCCTACACCATAACTAACATACATTGCACCATAAAAAAAAGAAGGCTCTATTTTGTATTTAGTGCCACAATGAGAACAACGCTCATGCATTTTAAAAATTTTGGTCAAATGAAAAGGGTTTTTGTCCACATACATGCTCTCATTTTGACATTTAGGACAAGTTCCTGTTAAAATACTGTAGAGTTTGTTTCCTTTTTTTAACATTTGCAAAAGTTTTAGCAAAAATAAGATTTTAGGAGGTCTTCTTGTGTAACTAAAGTCACAAAAAACTAATAAAGAAAATAAAAATACTACATGCTTAATATTCATAATCTTTCTGTTTCATTCGCTGGCGAATATCTATTTGAAGAAATTTCATTTCGTTTAAATACTGGCGATAGAGTTGGCCTAATTGGTAAAAACGGGGCAGGAAAATCTACCTTATTAAAATTGTTGTCTAAAGAAATGCAACCAGATACGGGTATTATCGCCTCCGATAAAGAAGTGCGTATTGGTTTTTTAAAGCAAGATTTAGATTTTGAGCAAGGAAGAACAGTTTTAGAAGAGGCTTATCAAGCATTTGAGGAAATTATTGCTTTAGAAAAAAAACTGGCTTACACTAATGAGCAACTTGCAGAACGTACAGATTATGAAAGTGAGGGATATTCAAAACTTATAGAAGACTTGAGTGATATCACACACCACTATGAAATTTTAGGGGGGTATAATTATCAAGGAGAAACAGAAAAGATATTACAAGGTCTAGGTTTTAAAAGAGAAGATTTTGATAAACATACAGACACGTTCTCTGGTGGATGGCGTATGCGTATTGAGTTGGCAAAATTATTATTGCAGAATAATGATGTGTTGCTTTTAGATGAGCCCACCAACCACTTAGATATTGAATCTATTATCTGGTTAGAGCAATTTTTGAGAGGTAGCTCTAGTGCAGTAGCAATTGTATCGCATGATAAAATGTTCTTAGATAATGTCACTAATAGAACTATTGAAATTTCATTAGGTAGAATTTACGATTATAATAAACCTTACTCTGAGTTTTTAGTGCTTCGTAAAGAAATTCAGGAGCAGCAATTAAGTGCGCAGAGAAATCAAGAAAAGCAAATACAACAGACAGAGAAGTTAATAGAAAAGTTTAGAGCAAAAGCTTCTAAGGCAACGATGGCACAGTCTTTAATTAAAAAATTAGATAAGCTAGACCGCATAGAAGTCGATGAGGATGATAATAGTGTTATGAATCTTAAATTTCCGATATCCGTAACACCAGGTAGAGTAGTGGTAGAAATTGAAGACCTGTCTAAGCATTATGGAGAAAAAGAGGTTCTTAATAATATAGATCTATTAATAGAGCGCGATATTAAGACCGCTTTTGTTGGACAGAACGGTCAGGGGAAATCTACTTTGGCTAAAATTATTGTAGGAGAATTAGAGCATCAAGGACGATTAAAGTTAGGGCACAATGTTCAAATAGGATATTTTGCACAAAACCAAGCAGAATATTTAGATGGGAATAAAACAATACTAAATACGATGATTGATGCGGCTAACGAGACTAATAGAAGTAAGGTCCGAGATATATTGGGTTCTTTTCTCTTTAGAGGGGATGAGGTAGATAAATACGTGAAAGTACTATCAGGAGGAGAGCGGAACCGTTTAGCGCTGGCTAAAATGCTTTTACAGCCTTTTAACGTATTAGTAATGGATGAGCCTACCAACCACTTGGATATAAAATCTAAAAATGTTTTGAAGCAAGCACTTCAAAGTTTTGAAGGTACTTTAATCTTAGTTTCTCACGATAGAGATTTTTTACAAGGCTTAACGAGTAATGTTTACGAATTTAAAGACGGTGCAATAAAGGAATATCTTGGAGATATAGATTTCTATTTAGAGCAGCGTAAAGTTGAAGATTTTAGAGAAATAGAGAAAAAGCAGGTCCAGGTTAAACAGAAAGTTAAAAAGGTAGTTGCTACAGAAATAAGTTATGAAGATCAAAAAAAGCTAAAATCTCTTAACAATAAATTAAGCTCGGTTGAAAGTACTATTTCGCAATTAGAAAAAGAAATAAAACAAATAGACAAAGACTTAGTAAACAATTACGAAGCGACCATTGCAAAACCAAACTTTTTTGAATCTTACGAGAAAAAGAAGAAGACTTTGAAGCAACTAATGGAGCAATGGGAGGAAATTACTATAAAATTAGAAGAATTTTCATAAGCAATTTTACCAATCATCTTCTATATACTACAGATTATCGTAGTTTCACAACGTAAATGGATGATTTACATGTAGTTCATCGAATTCTTCTGTATCGTACGACATAATATTTTAAATTTGTAGGAGTATTCCTATAGATGTTTAAAGGGGTATTTTTAAAATTTAGCGTATGACCATTAAAATTTGGAAATCACTATTGGTAATTCTGTTGTTTACAACAGGTGTATTTGCTATTCCTAAAGCTGAGAAAAAGGCACTTGTAGATTTATATGAAAGTACAAATGGCGATGGTTGGAAAACTTCTTGGAACTTAGTTACGAAAGTTTCTAAATGGGACGGTGTGGTTATAGAAGATAATCACGTTGTTGCTATTACGCTATTTAATAATAACTTGACGGGGGTACTTCCTTCTAGTATTGGAGATTTGAAGTATTTGAAAATTTTAAATCTAGCTTTTAATACTATAGAAGGGCAATTACCAGTTGGCTTGTTTCGATTAACAAACTTAGAGGTTTTAAGACTAGGTAAAAACAAACTTCAAGGTGCAATTCCAAATGAAATTGGAGCTTTAAAAAAATTAGAGCATTTAGATTTGTATCACAATAATATATCTGGGGCATTGCCAGAGGTTCTTGGTTCATTGTCTCGGTTAAGAGTAATCTCACTTTCAGATAATAGAATTGAAGGGAAACTACCTGAATCAATTAGTAGCTTATCCAATTTAGAGCGCTTAGAGCTTTCTGAAAATAATTTAATGGGTGACCTTCCTAAAAACTTAAGTGCACTACAAGGGCTAAAAGTATTAGCCATCGCAAATAATTCGTTCTCAAATAAATTTCCATCAGAGATCTTTAAGATGCAAAATTTAGAAGTTTTGCAGATTCAGAAAAATAACTTTGAAGTAAATTTCTTGGCAGATTTTTCTTCTACAGCTTCTAGTTTGGTTGTTTTTGACTTTGATGGTAAGACTAATGTATCTTACAGTAAAAGAAATTTAAAAGATCTTTATTTAGATTCTAATACCCGTACAGCAAAGACGAAGTTTGAAGATGAAGAGGAAAAAAATTAATTAAGTTAAGTATCATAGCTATGAAAAACATGATAAAGACATTTTTGATAATTGGAGTATTCGGAAGTTTTAATTCGTATGCGGAAATTTCTAAAGCGGAAAAAGATGCTTTGGTTGATTTATACACCCAAACAGACGGGCAGGGATGGCATACTACGTGGGATTTAAATAGTCCTGTAAGTAGTTGGCACGGTGTGACTGTAAAAAATGATCAGGTAATAAAAGTAAATCTGTTTCATAATAACCTTAGTGGTGTATTGCCAGCGAGTATTGGGGCCTTAAAAAACTTAACAGAATTAAATCTAGCATTTAACCAATTAACAGGGGTGTTGCCTTCGGAAATTAGTGCCTTAGAAAATTTGATCATTCTGAAATTAGAAATGAATAGATTAAAAGGCTCTTTGCCTGAAAATTTAGGTAAAATGATTTCCTTACAAGAATTAACTGCTTTTAATAATTTTTTATCAGGAGAAATACCAAACAGCATCGGAGAATTAAAAACACTTAGGACTTTAAATTTATCGAGTAATAATTTCAAAGGAGCTATACCTTCTTCTATAGGGAATTTAGAGCAATTAGAATCTTTAGGTTTGTTTGAAAATGGCTTGCAAGGAATAATGCCTTCAGAGCTGGGGAACTTAGGGAAGTTAAAAGAATTAGTGTTGGCAAATAATAAATTAAACGGGGCTATACCTAAAGAAGTAGGGCAATTGGCGAGTTTGGAAATTTTTCAAATTCAAAATAATGGCTTTGATTCTTTTGAAGATATTAGTAGTTTAAAAATAAATAGTTTATTGGTATTTGATTTTGATGAGGAGAAAATAGAAACCTCTCCCAAATTTAAAGACATAAAGAAATACACAACAAGAATGGCCGATACCAAGTTTGAGGATGATACCGATAATTAGACATTATAAACTGAATTAAAGAAAAAGAGGTACTGTATAGTACCTCTTTTTTTATACATTTATCATAAATAGATAGATTTTACGTTATGTATTTTACGTAACCTATTTATAAACCATAAATGAAAGGTGTTTCACAACATATCCTTTTGTTTAAATGTATTGACCAAATCATGAAACCAATAAGCAAAAAGTTATTATTTGTTTTTTTGTGTTCGTATTGTTTCATCTCGAAAGCACAAATTCCTGATGATGAAAAGAACGCATTATTGTCATTATTTACCGCTACTAAAGGTCCTCAATGGAACATTCAATGGGACTTATCACAACCCGTTACGGAATGGTACGGAGTAAAAATCAAAGAAAATCATGTAGTTGGGATTGAATTAGGACGAAATAATTTAACAGGAATACTCCCTAAGGAAATTTCGAATTTAAAGAAGCTCGAAATTTTAAATCTATCCTTAAATAATTTGAAAGGTAATTTCCCTAAAGAATTGCTAAGTTTAGTGGAGTTAAAAGAGATTAGTCTTGAAATGAATAATTTCAAAAATCAAATACCCGCTGCAATCAGCCAATTACAGCGCTTAGAAATACTATCCTTATATAACAATGCGTTCACAGGGGTAATCCCAGAAAGTCTTGGTAGTATTAAGAACCTCAAAGTTATTAATCTTTCAGGTAATTATTTAGAAGGTACTATTCCGTTGTCTTTTGGGGGCCTATGTAACTTGGAGGTTCTAGGCTTATTTGGAAATAAATTGAGTGGAGTTATTGCGCTTAATTTTGATAAATTACCAAAATTGTATGAAATTACTTTAGCTTATAATAAGTTTTATGGTCCTGTGCCGGAAGGTATAGATGTGCTAGGAGATTTAAAATATTTACAGCTTCAAGGAAATAATTTTAATTCTTTTGATAGCCTAAAAAATATTAATAAGGAGCGTTTAATTACATTAAATACCGATAGTCTGGCGCTACAAAAAGGGGCTGATTTATTTGAATTAGAGGTAGTTCCTGAAGCAAACGCTAAAGGAAAAGGGCTAATATTAGAATAAAAGTCAAAAAATATCGATTAAAATAAAGGGATGCAATTTTTGCATCCCTTTTTTATGTGGTAAGATATAGTGATGGTTGCGATTTTTTAAGAAATGTTTAACTAAACTAGCTTAAACTAATGGATAGTTTTGTAGTCCAATACAATTCCAACCAGAATAAACTCATGAGAAAAATTATAATATCAATTTTAGGGGTGCTTTTAATAGTTGCTTCTGTTTTTATTGCTAATGCTATCGTAGATAGTAAAACCACTTCTAAACCAAAACCTGAGAAAGTTATTAAGTCGGTTTTTACTGAAAAAGTAAAAAATGGAACGGTTGCGATTGTTGTTCCTGCTAACGGAACTATCATAGCAAAAAGGCGCGTAGAATTGTACGCTGAGGTTCAAGGTGTTTTTAGAGGGAACAATAAATTATTTAAGGCAGGAGAAACCTACAGAAAAGGCGAGGCTATAATTAGAATAGATGCGGCAGAGTATGCGGCAAGTGTTCAATCTGCAAAAAGTAACTTATATAATTTGATAACGTCTATTATGCCAGATTTGCGCTTAGACTATCCAGAAATATTTGATAAATGGCAAGCGTATTTAAGTGGGTTTGATATGGATGCAACTACCCCAGCGTTACCGGAATTGTCTTCAGAGAAAGAAAAATATTTTATTAGTGGTCGTGGTATTTTAACTAGCTTTTATAATGTAAAGAATTTAGAACAACGATTAAGCAAGTACAGAATTTCTGCGCCGTTTGACGGGGTGCTTACAGAAGCCTTGGTTACAGAGGGGACCTTAATCCGTTCGGGACAAAAATTAGGAGAGTTTATAAATACGGAGATGTATGAATTAGAAGTGTCTATAAGTAAGACTTACAGCGATCTACTCAAAATTGGAGAGAAAGTAAATTTGGTAAACTTAGAAGGTACAGCAGAATATACTGGTGTTGTGACACGAATAAATGGGAGTGTAGATCAAGCTTCACAAACTATAAAGGCATTTATAGAAGTAAATGATAAGCGTTTAAAAGAGGGCATGTATCTAGAAGCAAAATTAGATGCTAAGAAAGAAGAAAATGCAATAGAAATTAATAGGGGCTTACTGTTAGAAAGTGATCAAATTTTTGTGGTAAGAGATTCTATTTTAGATTTAATAGAAGTAAAACCCGTATATTTTTCGGATAAAAAAGTGGTTTTAAAAGAAGTGCCAGACGGAACCGTCATTGTTTCAAAGCCAGTGGTTGGTGCCTACGCAGGTATGTTGGTTAAAGTTTTAGAAAATGAATCTGAAAACCCAACAAAGTAATGAGAAATATAATAGCATATTTCATTAAATATCACGTAGCCGTTACCGTATTTCTTATTGCAATTACGATATTCGGTGCCGTAGGAGCTTTTTCTTTAAAATCATCCTTTTTTCCGCTTACAGATTCTAAAAACATTACGATCTCCGTGGTATATCCAGGGGCTTCTCCTCAAGAAGTTGAAGAGGGTATTGTTTTAAAAATCGAGGATAACTTAAAAGGTTTAGAAGGTGTAGATCGTGTAACCTCTACTTCAAGAGAAAATAGTGGTTCTATCAATGTAGAGATAGAGAAAGGAAGAGATGTTGACTTTATGCTGCTAGAAGTTAAAAATGCAGTAGATAGAGTGCCTTCTTTCCCAACGGGAATGGAGCCCTTGGTGGTTTCTAAATTAGAGGCCGTCAGACAGACAATTAGTTTTGCAATCAGTGGTAAAGACATTCCGCTAGCTACCTTAAAGCAAATAGGTAGGCAGGTTGAAAATGACGTGAGGGCTATAGAAGGTGTTTCTCAAATAGAAATGTCTGGATACCCAAATGAAGAAATAGAAATAGCAGTCAATGAAAATAGCTTACTTGCGTACAACATTTCTTTTGATGATGTAGCGCAAGCTGTGGCGAATGCCAATATTTTAGTAACGGGGGGTAATATAAAAACCAGTACGGAAGAATATCTTATTCGCGCTAATAATAGGTCTTATTATGGAGATGAGATTTCTAATTTAATCATAAGAGCAGAAAGTTCAGGTCAAACAGTTCGTTTAAAAGACGTAGCTATTGTCAGAGATCGTTTTGAAGAGAGCCCGAATGCATCTTATTTCAACGGAAATTTAGCTGTAAACTGTTCTATAACCAGTACAAATACGGAAGATTTGATTTCCTCTGCGGAGAAGGTTAAAGAATATATTGAAGAATTTAATCAAAAATACAATAATGTACAGCTCAATGTAGTGAGTGATCAGTCGAAGACTTTAGTGCAACGAACGGAGTTACTTACAGAGAATGCTATTGTTGGTATGATTTTAGTACTTGTATTTTTATCCTTATTCTTAAATACGAGACTTGCGTTTTGGGTAGCTTTTGGATTGCCAATCTCTTTCTTAGGGATGTTTATTTTTGCAGGCTTTTTTGATGTTACCATAAATGTATTATCGTTATTTGGGATGATTATAGTTATAGGTATTTTGGTAGATGATGGTATTGTTATCGCAGAGAATATCTATCAACACTATGAGAAAGGGAAAACACCAATACAAGCAGCCATAGATGGTACAATGGAAGTTATTCCTCCTATTGTCTCTGCAATTATTACCACACTTCTAGCATTTTCAATTTTCTTATTTTTAGACGGTAGAATTGGTGAATTTTTTGGAGAGGTCTCCGTGGTGGTAATTCTCACCTTGGTGGTGTCTCTAGTAGAAGCACTGATAATTCTTCCGGCTCACCTTGCACATTCTAAAGCATTACAGCCTTTAGATTCTAAGCCTAAATCAAAATTAGCAGAAGCATTTGCTAAGTTGCGTGTCATCAATCAAGCAGGAGATCGTTTTATGAACTGGATGCGGGATAAATTATATGGTCCTGCTTTACGTTTTGCGCTAGAGTATAAAATATTGTTCTTTTCATTTTTTGCTATAGCCCTAATTTTAACTTTTGGCGCTATTGGAGGGGGAATCATTAGAACAACATTCTTCCCTAATGTGGCAAGTGACCGCGTGTCTATATCCTTAGAGATGCCTAATGGCACCAATGAGATTATTACAGATTCTATTATTAGTTTAATTGAAGATAAAGCAGAAATTGTCAACCAAGAGTTTACAGAGAAGTATTTGAAAGGTACAGATAAGATGTTATTTGATAACATGATTAGAAGAGTAGGGCCAGGCTCCTCTTCTGCATCTTTGACCTTAAATTTACTACCAGGAGAAGAACGTCCTGATGAGATTTCTTCAGAGTTGGTTACTAATAGATTACGAGAATTGGTAGGGCCTGTTGTTGGAGTAGAAAGCCTTATTTTTGGTTCTGGTGGGAATTTTGGAGGAAGTCCAGTAGCTGTTTCTTTGTTAGGAAATAATATTGAAGAATTAAAAGCTGCAAAAAAAGAGCTTAAATCCATACTAGAGAATAATGCTACGCTAAAAGATGTTGCGGATAATGACCCTGCAGGTATTAAAGAAATTAAGTTAGAACTTAAGGAAAATGCCTATTTGCTAGGATTAGATTTACGTACGATTATGAATCAAGTCCGTGCAGGATTCTTCGGAACACAAGCACAACGTTTTCAACGTGGGCAAGATGAGATTAGGGTATGGGTGCGTTATGATAGAGCAAACAGATCATCTATTAACGATTTAGATGATATGAGGATAACGACACCTACAGGCGATAAAGTTCCTTTAAAAGAAATAGCAACCTATACCATAGAACGCGGTGATGTGGCTATTAATCACCTTGAAGGACAACGTGAAATACAAATCACAGCCGATTTAAAAAATAGTAAGGAAACAAGTGCTACCGATGTGATGTTAGAAATAGAAAATACCATCATGCCAGATATTCACTCTAAATATCCAACGGTATCTGCTTCTTATGAAGGGCAAAACAGAGAGGCAAACAAGCTGTTGTCTTCGCTTCAATTTGTAGGATTGTCTGTTCTCGCGCTAATTTATATCACGATAGCCTTTACATTTAGAAGTTTTAGCCAACCGTTAATGTTGTTGCTTTTAATTCCGTTTAGTTTAACCGCCGTAGCTTGGGGACACTGGGTTCATGATTTCCCTATAAATATCCTTTCTATGCTAGGAATTATAGCCTTGATAGGGATTATGGTGAATGATGGTTTAGTACTTATAGGAAAATTTAACGTAAACCTACGTGAAGGTATGAAGTTTGATGATGCAATGTATGAAGCTGGGAAATCTAGGTTTAGAGCTATATTTTTAACTTCTATTACCACTATAGCAGGGCTAGCACCTCTTCTTTTGGAGAAAAGCAGACAGGCGCAATTCTTGAAGCCTATGGCAATTTCTATCGCATACGGTATTGCTTTTGCTACCGTGTTAACCTTGCTAATGTTACCGCTATTCCTATCCTTTGCCAATAGAATTAAAGTTTCTGGTAAATGGTTAGTTACAGGCAATAAAATAACCAATGAAGAGGTAGAACGAGCAATTAAAGAGCTTGAAGAAGAAAAACATTTAAGAGGAGAATTGAATCATAAAGAATAATGGGAAAAAAGATCATTATAGCAGTACTTTTTTTAGGTGCTTATACAGCTGTTTTTAGTCAAGAGAAACTCCTGACCAGAGATGAGGCTATAAAGAAAGCTCTTGAGAACAATTTTGGAATACAAATAGCAAGTAATCAAGTAGCAATTGCAGACAATAATCAAGGGATATTGAATTCTGGATATTTGCCGACACTTACAGGCACTGCAAATGCTAGTTATAGTCGTGATGATTCTACTATAGAATTCCCGGGACAACTCAATGATGATAACTCTGTGCGTGCAGATGTTGAAATAGACAAGGCAGAAGCGCAGCGCTATAGTTCTGCTTTGAATTTAAACTATACGCTTTTTGATGGCATGGGCCGTTTGTATAATTATAAGCGACTTAAAGAACAATATCAATTAAGTGAATTGCAAGCTAGAGAAACTATTGAAAACACGCTTTTACAATTGTTTAGTGTTTACTTTGACGTGGCTAGATTGACAGAAAATAACAATGTCTTAAAACAAGCCTTAGAAATTTCTCAAGATAGATTTAAGCGGGCAGAATATTCTTTTGAGTACGGTCAGAATACCAAATTGGATATTTTAAATGCGCAGGTGGATGTGACCAATGATAGTATTGCGCTTTTAAATGTGGAACAGCAGTTAATTAATGCGAAACGCGATTTAAATGTTGTTTTGAATCAGAAATTAGAAGAGGAATTTCAAGTAGATACTACGCTAACTTTTATTCCATCACTCAAATTAGAAGAATATTTAGAACAGTCTATAGATAACAATGTTGCTTTGCTGCAAACCGAACGAAATCTAAAGATTAATGAATATGATATTAAGGTGAGTAAATCGGGCTATTTACCAACGGTAGGTCTTACGGGTTCTTATGGCTGGAATTTAAACCAAAGTGCGGCTTCGGCTTTCTTTCCAGGGACAAACAATACCACATACAATCTAGGACTAGGTGCCAGTTTATCCTGGAATTTGTTTGATGGAGGTAAGACAACGGTAGCGGTAAGAAATGCAAAGATTACCTATGAAAATCAAGAGCTCGTAAAGCAACAGGTGGCTTTAGAAGTAGAAAGAGATATCCAGAATGCACATACTGTCTATAAAAATTTACTAAATATTTATAAAATTCAAGGTCAGGCTGTAATAACCAATGAAAATAATTTTGAGCGTTCAAAAGAACAATTTCAATTGGGGAGAATTACTTCCATAGAATTTAGACAGGCTCAGATTAATTTATTGAATGCTGAGACCAATAAAAATCTAGCAAAATATGATGCTAAGCTAGCAGAGCTGCAGCTTTTGCAATTAACGGGTCAGCTATTAAATATAAATTTCTAAGATGTACGAGCATTTTTTTCAATGTCCTTATTGCTGGGAGGAGATTTCTATGCTGCTAGATACTTCGGTACGGCAACAGACGTATATAGAAGACTGTGAAGTTTGTTGTAATCCAATAGAGCTCACGCCTGAATTTCAGGAACATGAGCTCGTAGGGTTTTCTGCAAATGATATTGACCAGTAAAGATTTATTCTACTGTATCTAAGGCTTGACCAATTAAAGTTTCGCCCTCTAATATTTCAAATGTCCTATGGTTCGCTACATCGTCATGTAGGGCACGTACTAGTGTTTGTGCCACATCATCTCTACTGATGTTTCCCTCTTGAGATAAATGTTCTGAAAGTACTATTTTACCTATACCTTTGTTGTCTGTAAGGCTTCCTGGGCGTACTATAGCAAAATTAAGTCCACTATTTTTTAAATGTACATCGGCATTATGCTTTGCTTGTAAATAGTCTTTTAATTTTTCCGCCTTTTCTGGCTGATCAGCGCCCATAGAGCTTAGCATTACAAACTTCTTTACGTTGCTAGCTTTAGAAGCATCTACCAGTTTCTTAGCGCCCTCCTGATCTACTTCTACTACTTTCTTACCGCCAGATCCGGCTGCAAATATTACTTTATCAATATTATTGGTGCTATTGCTTATATCGTCTTCTAAATCTCCTAAAATTACTTCAATGTTTTTTGCTTTAAATTGTTCCATTTGGGATTCTTTACGAACCATGGCTACAGGATTAAAGTATTGAGATTGTGCTAATAAGTTTACTATTTTTTTTCCAGTGGTACCGTTGGCACCAGCTACTAATATATTTTCCATAACGTTATTTTAGAAAGTAAAAGTACAGGATGTATGGAAAGGAGCTTGCCTTAAACAAATACTTGTTTAATGCATTTAAGAGAATGTAATACTTGGGGATTAAGCTAATTTAGCCTTGCTAGCTTTAGTTACAAAAGAAAGTTCTTTCTTGATCTTATGATTTTTATCTAAATAAATACCTGCAGTTGAAGTTTTGAAGGTATTGAAAGTAACTACAGTTTTAGTGATCGTAGTTGCTTTAACATCTTTTTTGTTACTCGTGCTAGCTTGAGCGCTAAATCCGATAAATACAAATAATAAAGTTGTTAAAATAGATTTCATTTCATTCGATTTGGGATTACAAGAACGGGATTATCCTTCCTTATGTAGTTATCATTCGGTTAAAGGGTCTTTTTTTCGGTCACTGACAAAATGATAGATAAAGGGTTTAAAATGCTCGTTAACTGACATTTACATCGAAAACTCTTTATCGGGAGAATACGTCGTTTATCGGAAGCTTTTGACCTTGTTTACGACTAAAAATTTTTTCTGTTTTTTTAAGAACTAAAAAAGCAACTATTACGTTTATCTTGTATCTAGTAGAAAACTAAATAATAGTAAGAAGTAGAAAGATGAAGAATTTATTGAATTTGTGTTTAGAAGTTATAGATGGTAACCCTACTGTCTTTATAGTATTGAGTGCCATAATAGCATCGGTGCTATTGTATATAGAAATTAAAAATAACTACAGAAAAAGAGTAATCAGTAGGAACAATAACTAAAAGGAGTTTCAACCATAAAGTATAAGGGTTCTAAGCATTTTGTTTGGAACCTTTTTTATGCGTTTATATTGGTCTGTTTTTGGTAATGCTTAAAGAAATTAATCCAAATATTTCTAGATAAACGTAGTATTATAGGTAACATTATTAACATGACAGCGCAAATAATAAAGAAGGTGGGTAAAATAGGAATCTCAAATACTATATATGATAGCACAAATGCTACGGAGGCAAAAGCGATGCCTACCGGGTAACTCACATACATTGCTCCAAAGAAAAACGAAGGCTCCATTTTATACTTTGTACTGCAATGGCTGCAACGTTCATGCATTTTTAGTGTAGACATCACTTTAAACGGATTAGCTTCTTTATACATGTTTTCTTCTTGGCATACAGGGCAGCTACCTGTCAAGATGCTATATATTTTCGTTCCTTTTAAAATATTCATAGTAGTTATGATTTTTATGATAATAAAAAAGACATTTTTATTAATCAACTATTTAAAGCCTGTACATCCTAATTATTATACAAAATTAGTATATTTATCTTCTTTTTAAGTTAATTAAAAGTACATATACTAGCACAATAAAGACATTTTTTGAAAACGTACCCTGTTTATGATATTCAGAATTTCAAGCGGAATTTAATTCAGGAAGGTCTTTACGTCAATACCTTTAGTAATCATTTAATTAATAATAGTTTTATAGAGCGCTCACATGGGCATAATTTTTATCTGCTCGTACTTTTTACCAAAGGTTCTGGAATTCATAAAATAGATTTTAATACGTTCACCATTACTCCAGGATGTATATATCTTATCCAACCGGGTCAAGTACATAGTTGGAAGTTGTCTAAGGACATAGAGGGCTACATCTTATTTTACACAAAGGATTTGTATAATCTGTATTTTGGAGCCAAGAGGATAGAAGAGTATCCATTTTATCAAGCCTCAAAAAATATTTCTGAGGTGCGTTTAAATGAACCCGAAGTACGTTCTCTTGAAGTCTATTTTAAACTTTTAATCAAAGAGAATCTAGCATCGAATACCCGGAAATTAGATAAGCTTTTAAATCTAATTGATATTATTCATATTGAAATTTCCCGAAAGCATTTACAGGAGAACAACGTAGATTTACATTCTTACAATCAGAAACTAGAACAATTTAATGTGCTTTTAGATCAGTATTATAATACAGAAAAGGCGCCTTCTTTTTATGCTTCTAAAATGAATATGAGCCTAAAGCATTTAAATAGAATTTGTAACTATGTTTTAGATAAAACCGTGACTATTCTTATTGCTGAGAAAGTGGTTATAGAAAGCAAACGTATGTTAACTTTTAGTACCAAGTCTGTTGGTGAGATTGCTCAAGAGCTAGGCTTTGAAAATTATTCTTATTTCTCAAGACTATTTAAAAAATACACCCAAACCGTTCCTTCAAAATTTAGAGCACGCCTTAGATCAGAAAGCTAGTGGAATTATTTTTCTGCTGCCGTTAATAGGGGATAATACAAATAGTTGCATGTTAGGCCAGCTCATAAAACTATTAAAATTGAAGCACGTATTAGCTTTAAAAGCCTAAGTTAAAGTTGCTCTTCTCTAAGTTGTAATCTATTTGCTGTAATGCTTCGGGTACAGAAGTAACTGGCAGTTTGCAACTGTTGTTTAAGCAGACGTAGATATAAGTTTTATCATTTTCAAAGCGGTCTTTATAAATAGCAATAGTTGATGTTGTTTCAGAGCCAATAACTAAAGTATTTACTAAAAATTTAGAATTTAACTCTTGGGTCAAACTAAGCGCATTAGAACCCACCACAGCAATTTCATAATTGGTAGCAGATAAGTGTAGGGCAAGGGAGCTCCATTTAGTATATCCTTCAAGATTTTCCCGTAAAAAATATAATAAGAAGCAATAGCAGTGCAGATGAGGTATTCTTGAATCTAAGTCAAAGGCATCAAAAATTATATAGAATGACCGATTTTTGCTATTCTACACCTCGCAGCAGTACTTTTTAGAAGTAAGATGCATCTCTTTTCTTAAGAATTGGTAGACTTATTTAGTAAAAAGAGGAACAGAAGCATGTGATAAGAGAGTCATCTAAGTACTTATATAAGCCCTAGACTAGAGGCTACATAAACCAAATGCGTGGTGTTTGTCGCATTAAAATAATCTTTTAATTTACTGATGTTGGCTTCAATAGAGCGCACACTATTTGGAGAAATGTCTTGTTCTTTTAATAGTGCACTTATTTCATGTTGAGTATATCCTTTGGCCAAATATGCTAAGAGTTGCTGCTCATAGCCATCCAAAGCTAAAACATTTTTCTGTTGCAATACGGCAGTAGCTATGGGGCAGGTATATTGTTCATGATTGGTGATGGCTTTAATACTTTTTTGAAGTTCACTAAGACCATTTAATCCTTTACAGACATAGGCATCAATTTGTTGGTCGGAGAATAAGGTAGTGATGGTATGATGATCGTCTTCCACAGAAAAAACAATCACTTTTAAAGTAGGCTGTATGGCTTTTATGGCGGTAACAAGCTCTTGTCCGTTTTGGATGTTTTTCTTCGCCCTAGGATTTTCAAAAGACAAATCGGTAATCAGAAGATCATAAGGAGTCCCATCATTTAGTGCCTTTTTGAGTTTTAGAAGCGCGTCATCGCAATATTGAGAATGGCCAATTTGGGCATAGCCCATATTTTGGAGGGTAGTGGTAACCCCTAAGTTATTACTGTCAATATCTTCAGAAACAAAAATTCTATCCAATTGCATATCCTTATTATTAAATAGCAAACGTCAGGGTTACGGTAACCCCTTCCTTTGGTTTGGATTCGAAATTAATACTTCCTTTTATACTAGCTATGCGGTTTTCCACATTCTTAAGGCCATTTCCTGAAATTTTTTCATTTTTATCAAATCCTACCCCATTATCTACATACTTTATTAATATCTCTTTGGCATTTTTTACACAGGTAATTGCTACAAAAGTCGCTTCACTATGTTTTTTCATATTTACGAGTAGTTCTTGCAATACTCTATAGAGTTCAATTTTTGTCTTAGGGGCTATATCATCCCAAAAACTCAAGGGTAATTCTTTGGTGATTAATTTTGTGCTGGCAGAACTGTAGGAATTCAGAAGTGCAAAAAATTCTTTTCCAAAATTTTTCCCAGTATCAATCGCCGTAAATTCTTTAGAAATATCTCTTACTCTTTGGTAAATACTATCTAGTCCATTTAAAATAAGAGCATTTTTAGTATCGGTAGGAGTAGGTGTGTCTTGTTGCACCTGCGTCATTAAATAGAAAATATCATTTCCTAATTCATCATGTAATTTTTTAGATAGGCGCAGCTCCGTTTTGTACGACATTTCTAGCTGCTCTTTTTGTTTTTGATGGTTTTTGTAATAGATCACAAAACCAATAACACCTAAAAGAAATACGGCAGCAGCCAGCGCCAAAATTTTTTGTTTTTCTTTGATTGCTACTTGCGTTAGCAACTTAAGATTTTCCTTCTCTAAGGCATCGTTATCATATTTCGTGGCCGCATAGATGGCGCGAATAGTTTGTCTAGATTTTTCTAGTTGGTTTTGTAGTTGAGAATAGGTAATTGCTTCGTTAGAAATAGCTTGGCGCAAATCTCTTTTTAAAGGCAGAATTAGATCTAGAGCTTCTAGACTAGCTACCGGATTGTTTAATTTTTCAGCGTACGTATAGGCTTGTTGCGCATACCGCAAAGCTTTAGCTTTTTTAGTATCAAAATAAAATTCGGCTAAATGAATGTAGCTAGAGAACAAGCCGCTAGCGGAATTCAAAGAAGTCCGGATTCTTAAAGATTCTAAAAGAAGGGTTTCACTTTCGGGGTTATTGGCATCTTCTAGCCATTTAAAATGGCCCATATTGCAAATAGCTCTAGAAAATTCAATGAGGTTCTTACCCGCTGTTTCTTGGGCAATGCTATCTAAAATATGAACGCTTGCGCTATATTCTTTTTTTTCGGCTAAGATATTAGCTCTGGTAATAGTAATGATATGAATACTAGAAGGTAAAATTTCTGCCTTTGGGTTATTTTTTAGGATGTTAAAAGCTTTTGTATTCCAACGGAGGGCCTCTTGGGGGTGTCCCAATTCTTTTTGAGCCACGGCAATGGCTTGGTAAAGTCCAATCGTAGATTCTAGCTCCTCAGTATTTTCTAAATATTTTAGTCCGTCAATGGCTGTGATCATTGCTCCCGTATAATCACCTAAGCTTTTTTGAATGTTTGCCATACCCAGTAGACGTTCTCCTGCAACGACGGTATCTTTTAAGGCTAAATTATATGTGTAAGACTTATCATAATAAAAATAGGAAGAATCTAACTGGTTTAATTTATCAAAATAATAAGCTTGGCGCCAATACGCATTGTCAATAGTACTGGTGTCAGACCTTGTTTTGGCCGCTTGTAATAATTTCTTTGAATATTGAATAGCATTGGCGTACTCCTTCTTTTTTGTAAAAGCAGCAATTTGTTTTTTGATGATTTTTAGGGAATCGGGAGCTGATTGTTTTTTAATCATAGAAGAATCCGTAGCAAAAACGGAGTGTTGACTCACGAATAGAAGCAGATAAAAAAGGGATACAATAAACTTGCAATTCATCTTTCGAAAATACAAAAAGTGTTTGCATAATGGGGCTCTTTTTAATTAGGAAATAAATAATTGTACTTCTTACATTTCTCTGTGTTCTTAAATGTACTATTTTTTTAGTAGTAGGTATACTAAGCTGGTTCTGTTTTCGTTTTTTTTCTGAATGGGTTGGCGAGTATTTTCTGTCCATTGTTTTACATAAACCTAGAAACAACCAAAACAAATAATAAGTACATCAATTATGAGAAAAACAAATTACATTTTAGGCCTTTTTTGAGCATCAATTTTAGCGGTAAGTTGTTCCGATGATTCTGTCAGTCAAGAGTTTGAGGAAGCCAATGGCGATGTGGTACAAAAGTTAATTAAAACAGTAAGCCTAAATTCTAGTGAAAATATGGAAGATGAGAGAATGCTCGAATTTTCTTATACGGCAGACGGCACTTTAAGTAGTGTATCTAATGGTGAAGGTTCTAGAGACTTTCTTTACGATGGTGATGAATTGGTAAATGTTACTGGCGAAGAAGATGTTAATTTATCTATTGAAGAGCTGTATGAATCTCCTTATGATGCTTTTGAAACTGGGAATGTATTAGAATATGATGCCAACGGAAATCCTAAAATCATTGAATTTTTTGAAGAGGATTATGATTGGGAGACCGATTCGTACCTTTCTTATGTGTATACTGCTGAGGTAACCTATGATGAGGCTCAAAATCCTTTCTTCTATACTTTAGAAGCTGGTGGTATAATTGATGTGTTGGATGGTATTCAATTAAATTTTAGCATGAGTCCTCAGTCTTCTGAGATTATAAAAGCAAGAATGCTTTTTCCTGTAAATAATCCATCTAAGATTGTATATAAAAATGAAGACGGAGAAGTAAAATATACAATAACGGCCAATTATGTGTATGATGCAGATAACTATGCAACTTCAGGAGTTATTTCTTCATCATCATATGGAGAGGCTGATGCTTCTTATGCTGTTCAGTTTACATATGTTGAGTAGTTTTAGCAAAAAGAAAGAGTATAAAAAAAAGAGCTGTATGATTTTGTCATGCAGCTCTTTTTTTATGGAAAATATAGAAGCAGGATGAACTACTTTCAAGTTCATCCTGCTTTCTTAGTTGGTTTATTATGTCCTAATTAGGGATACTGATTAATTATCACCATCCTCTTCTTCTGCATCAGGGTCTTTTACAATAACCCCATCATCACCTTCTGTGGCGTTGAGGTTTTCATAGACTGTATCTTGGTCTGCAGTAGTTGTAGCATCGCAAGAAATTAAAGATAGGTTTGCACTTAGTATTACGATTAAAAAAATTATTTTTTTCATTTTATGAGTTTTAAAAATTTGACATACGGGTGGCTGTTCGGAGTATTCCGAATGTTATTTGCACCACATTGTAAAAGGTGTTGGGAGTACTCCTCTTTTATTGGTTGGGAAGTGAAAAACACCTGTCGAAACTTTTAGTTACTTCCCAATAAACTATTGGTTTGTTCTAGGTGTTTTCCTAATGATGAAAGGGCGGTTATCATGAATAGCCTCTCAATCACAAGGCAAAGTAAGGGCTTAGGTTTTCTACGGAATGGAGAGAGGATGGAAAGTGTATGGAAAAGAATTTCCAGCAGGTTTTTTCCATATAATTTCCAAAAATGTAGTAGTTTTAGGGTACAACCAGACCAACCAAAATGTCCAAAAAATTAATAACCCTTGTATTTAAAAAAGTAGAGGTAGACTCATGCTCTTCAGTTAAAACTAGGATGGCCCAGTATCTCTCAAACGAACTTGATAAAGTCAATAAATTTCAAATTAGTGAAAGAACTCTTCGCGATTACTATACAAGATTTGTAGAAAAAGATGAGAAAAATCTTGAGCCTATCAAACCTCAAGTAATTGAATATTTATGTAACTATTTAGGTTATAAAAATTATGCGGAATTTGTTACGGCTCATCCGTCAGAACTTGAAGAGCCAAAGGTTATAGAAGAACCCGTTATAATGAAAGTCTCAGAACCAGAAATACAGGGACGACTAAAAGGTACTTCAGTTGGTTTTTTTAATCAGGGGAGTAGCAAAATTGTTTCGTTGCTATCGGTTGTTGTGATAAGTGCATTAACCTATTTCGGTTTTGTAAAGGAAGAGCAGAATTGTATGGTATGGCAAGAAGATCATTATGAGAAATCGGCATGTACAGGAGTAGCCCATGAGGAGCCATATCAGGAATTAGTATTTCTTAATTTTAGAAAAATAAATGATCTTCAAGAGGTAAAAAGCAGGCGTGAGAAACACCAAGAACTTTGGTATGTTAAAAAAGGAGGAGAAGTAGAATTCTTTACCTACTATCATGCACATCCTATTTATCATAAAGGGTTGCATAAAGTAACAGACTACATGTATAAAACCCATGTTTTAGATAAGTTGAAGGAGTAAAAGTAGTTAGGCGTTCCACGAAGATTTCACTCGTAAAGCCAATAGGCTACGCCGCCATGATGAGAGCAAGCGCCTCTGCCTGTAGCTGTAGAAGAAGTACCATCATTACAAATAGCACCTACTCTAATCGTTGTAGTCGCTGCCTTTTTATAGGGTTTGGTTGTAACGGGTTGGGAGATTCCTAATTCGGTTTCTATACTTTTACGAGAAGCCTTAGAGCGGTAGGTGGTGGGGACTTCAGGAGTCGTATACGTTTTGTTGGAGTAAACTTCTGTAGGTACTGTACGTTGTTCCTCAATAGGACCTTGCTTTTGACTGTAGACGAGCAAACCTAAAACGGCTAGCGCAATACTAATCTTAGGGTATTTTCTAACAATACCAATCACAATGCCTAGAAATAAAAGTTTAAGAATCCATTCCATGTGCTGGTAGCGGTGTTAGAAAAGCTTGGTGCTTCAAAGTTTCTAACAAACATAAAATCATAAAACAAAATAACCTTGCGGTTTTCCGCAGGGCATAAAAATTAGATGATTATATAGCGCTATTTAACTAGAATAGCTATTGAAATTTTGTCTAGGGAATTAATAATTCAACGGATCGCCGCGCTACATTATGTTACGCTCGGAATGACAGTTGTGTTCGTCATTGCGAGGCATTTTTGCCGAAGCAATCTGTTGCTTGTTTGGTGAGATCTTCCCAATCAGGATTTTCCATTTCTATCAGGGCTATTTTTTTTGCTCTACTGCCGGCTTTTAATTGTTTCTCTCTAGCAATGGCATCACCTATATTTTGAAAGACTTCATAGTACACCAATTTGTTTGTGTTATATCGCGCTGAAAAGGACTTTGGATAAAACTTTGTTTTATGCCTTTCTATACGCTGTAGCAAATTACTAGTCACTCCAACATAAAGTGTGGTATTGTTTTTATTAGCAAGAATGTATACAAATCTTGGTTTCATAAGGTCATTGCGAAGAGGGACGACACGGCAATTTACGGAAGCAATCTGCCTAATTCATGTTCTTAACTAACAGCTTGTTTAGCTCCACTGCACTGTATAGTGTTATATTTAAAACTACTCAGTCTAATTGTAATATTCAATAGTTCTATTATATTCTTCTACAGCTTCGCCTGTTGTACTACTGATTACTTTTTTACTAATCCAATTGCCTTGTTGGTCAAATGTATAACTGAACTTAATTTTTGGACCCAATTCAGAAACCCTTTCTATTGGATTGTTTTTATCATCAAAACTCCAAGAAGTATTTTTAGTTTCTCCGTCATAGTATGTAATATTTTGTGATTTTAAAATACCACTGGGTTCATACTTGAAAACTTTAGTTTCATATTTGCTTTTAAGTACAATTTCTTCTAGCTTACAATGTAAATAGGTATAAATATTGCCTCCCTCTGTTGGCTCTTTTAGAATCGTTTTAGCTCCGTCGTAGTTGTATTCTATAGTCTTAGTCTTCATTGTACTTGATGCTTTACGAGACCAATAAGATTCTTGAAGTACTGCTTTTAAAATTTTATTATTTTCATAAAAAATAGAAAAGACTTCATATGGCTCTTTTTTATTTGCAATGGTAGTATCTGTAGAATGCATGTATTTTTTATAATTAGCTAGCGTTCCATTTTCATTATACGTGTAAACATGTTTTTTGGTATCAATGTTTCCGATTACCATCTTGCGTTTAGATTCAATTTCAAAAATGGTGTCGTAAGATGTTAAGCTTTTAATAGTTCCATTTTCAAACTCGTATATATAACGTGAAATAATACCGTCACTTTTGAGTTTTACATCTTTGGCAATTGTGAGTCCCCCATTTTTACTTTCATAAGGTCCGTCTATAATATCTAATGTTAAATACCCTTTTTCATTAAATTCCAAATAATTTAAAGATTCATCTTCTCCTGAATAATGAGATAGTTCTTTAATGCTTTTCACTTTTCCTTTTAGTTGGTATTCATTTAAATCAGGACTAGCATCTGTGATACTTGGAGGGTAAATATGGCAATAAGAATTGTTGTTATTACTTTGAGATCTAATAATACAACTAGTGAGTATAAGAATGATAACAGGTAAGTAGCTAATTTTCATTGAAATATAAATTATATTGCAATAGTATAGAATTTAATTCATAGCTTCATATATTTTGTATGTACTTTATTCTAATATCTTTAAAAAGTTTAAGAATTTCAGTTAGTACCGCCTCAAGTTCGGCTTCTGTTTTGTATTTTGGAAGATTAAAATTTTCTCGAAAGCCAGGATGTAACTTTTCTGAAATAAAATCAAATCTATGGTAAAGTATCCAATCCTCATTACGGATTACATATAGACTAGGTTCAACAAGACCGTCATTTATAACTAATCCTAGATTTAGTTCAAATGCTTCATATTCATATTTTAAGGTAAAGAATTTGTCTTTTGATACATATGAGAAATTTTCATCCAATTTTTTTAGAATAGCGAGATACCGCTTTGTGTTCCTACCACGGAGTCTATTTTCATAATCATTATGATCCAGACAGATTTCTTTATATCTACTAACAAAGTTTATCTTATTTAAGATTAAATTTATATCCAATTTGCAAGCCTTTTCATTTATATGATCTGATACTACAATTTTCCTGAAGACTATAGATGATAGCGCTAATTTTATTATCCCGTCATACCTTCTATAAAAACCTGTACAAACTCTTTCATTTTAGATAAAATGCGTTCACCTATTTCACGTGCTTTTAAAATACTTGGTCTATTGTCTAAGCATTTAAAAACGTCATCTTTGATAGGTTCTTGTCCGTTATAGATATACGTGTCAATTAAGGCTTTAAACTGTGCTTTATCTAAATTCTCTTCGTCACAAAGTTTACCCAGTGCTAGTACTTTTTGCTCTTGCCAATCAGGATTTTCTTTTTCTATCAATGCTATTTTTTTGGCTCTACTTCCTGCTTTTAATTGTTTCACTGTAGCAATTGCGGTAACATCATGTAATCGTGTTTTTTAGGTGTAAAATAAGTCAAAGGAATTAAAATAAATAAGGTTTGTTTTTGGTGTACGGCAAACATAAAATTATAAAACAAAAAAAAGCTTTTGGAAAACTGCACTGTCATGTAAAGGCTTTTAAAGATATTTGGTTCTTTTCAAAGAAATATTAGACATTTTATTTTCGATTCTAATACCCCCAATCATTATGAACTATAGGTAGACTATTAAGTTCATCTCTATGCATCCTCCACTTAGGCATAAATTGATTCATAAGTGAGATGAAACGTGCATTATGATTTCTTTCGTGGAGATGGACTAACTCGTGAACTAAGATATATTCAAGGCAAATCTTTGGTTTTTTAGCAAGTTCTAAATTTAACCAAATACGCTTAGCATCTACATTACAAGCGCCCCATTTGGTTTTCATTTGTTTGACACCCCAATCACTGGATTGAACTCCAATGATTTTTTCCCATTTTAAAAGTAGCTCAGGTATTTGAGACTTCAATTCTTTGCGATACCACTCTTTCATTACTGTTGCTTTTTCTTCAACGGTAGCTGTGGGTTTTACCCAGAGTTGGATTTTATTTGTCCCAGTAATTTCTACCTTTTTATATCCATTGTGATGATGAACGTTTAACAAATATCGCTGACCTTTAAAGTAATGGCTCTCTCCAGAAACATAATCTCGTTTTGTTTCTCTTGCTTGCTCTTTAAAGTTCTTTACATTCTTTTTAATCCATCCCAGTTTTGAAATAGCAAAAAGACGTACGACCTCATCATCTGTTTTGGTAGGAACCGATAATTTTATAGCACCATTTGGAGGATATACGGCAAGGTGCATATTTTTTATATCCTTACGCATTATCTCTACTTCAACATTTGCAAATGCAATTGTTTCTGTTTTAGTACTCATTTTGGGCTTTTATAATTTCCATGATGTGCAAGGTAGTATCAATATCGTTAACGACCCTGCCTACAGCGAGCATTAATTTTTTTTCTTTAATGCCACCATCACGCCAGCCGTCAAGTTTATTTTCAATAATAGTAGAGTGAACTGCGATTGCTAGGTGTTCATTGCTTTCCAAGTTGTCATAAAGTGCTTGCTGTGCTCTTGTGTTTAGACTAATTGGGTAATTAGCACTGCTAGAAGGTGTTGCCACTTTACCTGCTAGTTCTTTAATCTTCTCTAGATATTCTGCATAAGAAACTGCCTCCTCTTTTCTAAGTAATATGAGCTCATCTAATAATGCAGACATTTTCTCATAGTACTTAGGGTTTGCTTTTGCCTCTTCTACAATTGCCTTTCTTACATTGTTCTCAATAGTTTCTGCAACTGCCTCTCTTCTGTTTTTTGATTGATATTCCACACTTGGATCTGATACGTGTACAATTAAATCTACCAGTGATTTATTCTCAAAGTCAGATATTTTTTTACTCGACTTTGCATCTAGATACATATCCATTAATTGACGCATACCAGGTTCAAAACGCTTTAAGTCTATATAATCACCACTGGCTCTTTTTATCGTTTCTCGTAAATCAGAATAGTATTTTACTTCTTCTTTGATTTCTCTAGCTTCTTTGTCACTATACCCAAGTTTGTGAATTTCATTTGCAACATTTGCATATGCTCTTATTAAACTCACTACTGCTTTATATAAACCTACACGCTTATCTTCTGTGGCTTTAATATCCAATGGATCCTCGGTATTTCCGCAGAAAAATTTAATAAAAGTAGGTTCATTTTTAGGGTGTACAGGTTCACACATAGCTCTCAAAACTTCTAAAGCTGTTTCAAGACGTTCTTTGCTTTCTGTAAATCTATCCTTCAACAATCCTTTTACATCGTCTTCATCATAACCGTCAAAAACTTCTGAAGTATAATCACCTATGGACTTTTGTAGGCTTTTAAATAAATCTTTATAATCTACGATATACCCATAGTCTTTATCTTCTGTATCTATTCTATTTACACGACAAATGGCTTGAAATAAGCCGTGGTCTTGCATATTTTTATCAATGTAGAGATACGTAGCAGATGGTGCATCAAAACCTGTTAAGAGCTTATCTACAACGATAAGCAATTTCATTTTATTTGGCTCATTTATGAATTGCGCTTTAGCCAAAGCTTCAAAATCTTCTGTAGATTTCCCTTTAAGCATTTTAGTATACACCTCATACTTTAAGAGCTTGTCTGTAGGACTTTCTTCTCCTGTTTCTTCTCCTTTTATGTCAGCATGATGTGGTTGATAAGAAGTGATAATGGCACAATTTTTAAACCCTGCATTTTGAAACAATTCATAATACTTGCAGGCTTGATATACAGAACCAGAAACAAGCATTGCATTTCCCTCACCTGTATATAATCGAGGCTTCGTATCAAAATCGTGAATAATATCGTTGACTATTTTGGCTAACCGAGACTTAGATCCTAAGACCTTCTGCATCGTTCCCCATTTTTGTTTGAGTTGAATTTTTGCAACATCAGTCAAACCTCTAGTCTTAACATCAAACCACTCATCAATTTTATTCTGGTCTGTGATGAATTGCTCTACATCACGTGCCTCATATAATAAGTCGAGTACCACACCATCTTCTACAGCTTCATCAAATTTATAAGGGTCACCTATATACGGACCAAAGACTTCAATACTTTTCTGTTTATCTTTTTTAAGTAATGGTGTTCCCGTAAAACCTATAAAGAGCGAGTCTGGTAAAATCATCTTCATCGCATCGTGTAGCTTTCCAGATTGTGTACGGTGACACTCATCTACAAAAACATAGATATCTCCTTTGGCTTTAAAATCGGTAGGTAAACTGTTTTTTAATTCTTCTATATAAGAATCATAATCGCCTTCATCGGACTTTCTGCCGAATTTATGAACGAGGCTACACACTAGCGATTCATTCTTTTCATTGAGCGTAGCTAGTAAGTCTCGACCACTTTTAGTTCTGTAGATGGTTTCATTTACACCGGTAAAAAGCTTTTCTATCTGGTCATCTAGTTCTTGCCTATCTGTGATGATCAATACACGACTATCTTTTACGTTCTCCCGTATCCATTTTGTAAGCCATACCATGGTAAGGCTCTTTCCAGAACCTTGGGTGTGCCATAAAATCCCACCAGTTTTTGTTTTCACATGTGTTTGTGCTGCTTTAATACCAAAAAATTGATTAGGACGACATAGCTTTTTAGTGCCTTTATCAAAAACTATAAAGTCGTGGATTAACTCAAGTAATCTTGATTTCTCGCAAAGCTGACTGACTTGTTTATCTATAAAATAGTCATATTCCTTAGTACTTTCTTCTTTCCACTTTAAGTAATATTTTTCAGAGGTTTCAATAGTACCGTAGCGTAAACCTTGGGTATCATTACCAGCCATTACTAGCTGCATGGTGGTAAAATACTTTTGTATAAACTCTGGTTTCTGGTTGTCTAAGTTTTGGCGTATACCTTCAGATACGCCTACTTTACTTCTTTTTAATTCTATGATACCTACAGCAATACCATTTACAAATAAAACAACATCTGGTCGTTTGGTATGTTTCCCTTTTACGGTGACTTCTTCTGCAACTGCAAAATCGTTGTTGTATGGATTTTTCCAGTCTATAATCCAAATGGTTTCTTTGGGTTGCCCTAACTCCTCACGTACGGTAATACCGTAACGCAATAATTTATAGACTTCTTTATTAGTTTCATATAAATCATCAGATAAGCTAGTTGCGGTCTTAACCAACTTATCTATCGCTTTTTGAGCTAGCGTTCTTGAATACTTACCATCTTTTATAAGGTAATCAAATAACAATTGTTCTTCTATGGGTTGAATACGTTCTTGCTCTTCCCAATCTCCTAAATAAGTATAATGAAGCTCGTTTTGAAACAGCTTGATGATTCTATTCTGGGAGTCACGTTCTGATTTGCCTATGTGATTACTACTCATGTATTTAGTTATTTGCCCAGTTCTTAATCAATTTAAAAGGATTTTTCTTTTTACCACCACCAAGAATTTCAATCTCTAAAGTATTACTTGGATTTATACCCTGGTTATATCTAAACTGCTGATTATACAATTGAAATATAGGATTTACGTCTTCAAAATAATCGTCACCTGCAATACCATTTTTATAATGAGATTTATAACCTTTTTGTTTAGTTAACCAGCCGAAATTATAATTTTTGTTTTTGAAAAATGTATATGATTTGGTTTTATAAATTCTATTTTGAATAATATAGTATAGGTATAATTGAACTTTAACCTCTCTTATTTCTTCAAATGAATCATACTCACTACAGAGGTCAAGAACAAAATCTTTATGCCTTTGTTCCAAGTATTGTTGTAAATTCAGTTTACCCATCGCATCAGCATATCCTTTTGTAAAGAATAATATAGCTGGGTGTTTCGGGTAATCTAAATCATGTATCAAACGTTGATAATATGTTTGAGTATAAAGTGAGGTAATAATTAAGTCTCCCCAGATCTCATCGAATTGATTTTTAAGTATTTCGTTGTAAGCTTTGAATATTGATAAGAGATAATCTAGCTTTTCTTTAGTGTAATTTATAACTTCAAAACCGCCGAAGTCTTCTTCGTTAGAAGAAAATGGCACCAACAAGATATTTGTAATATTACCTTGGAAATTTTCACAATTTTCGATTTCTATAACCTTACTTTTATAATCTGGAAAAGACTGAAATATTTTAGCTTTATAAACCTCCTCTTTTCTCTGCTCCATAGAAAAACCTTGCATTACATCAAGATTTGTGAGAGTAGATAGATAAACATAAATATTTTCATCTACAATTAAGTTCTCAATTGAAGGTATCAATCTAGGCCATTCTCTACGAGAATTATCAGGTGTATTATGTATTAGGTTTCGAACTACTCTAATATAATCTATTAGATGCTCTTGCTTTTTATTTTGATAATTGTATTGAAGTAAACCATACATTATAAACTTATCATTTGTATCATCCTTGTTTTCAAGAATATTTGATAAGATGTCTTTTAATGAATTGTCATTCCAAAGAAATGGTTCATCCTGCTTCAGAATATTTTCAATAGTGTCTAATGAAAAAACAAGAAACTTTAAATGTTCATGGTTGCTATAAATTTCCCCCAATAATTCGAAATCTAAAAAATTGCTTGGGTACTTATTTTTCGAACGAAATTCTGCATCTTTAAAATATAACATTGTGGTTATAAAACTCACATATGCAAGGAAGGGTTTATCGATTAAAAAAGAGTCTTTTTCTTTAAAGCCCCATAAATTTTCAACCCATTTATACTCAATCTTATCTTTAACTTCTTCTAAAAGTTTGTCATCATATTGTATGATTTTGAAAAATTCTGATTTAAAATTTTCAAAATTATTTAATGTCTTACCCCTAGCATTCATTCTAATATAGAGGTTTTCAGTAAGACCAAATTCTTCTAATTGTGTGAAATAGAACGTAATTAATTTGTTGTTTGTATCTAATAACCTAGGGAGTAAGGGCTTGTCATAAGAATTAAGTTTGTTATGATTAGAAAATGTTTCTAACATAGTCAACATTCCCGCTACCGTAGGGTCATCTATCCATTGATAATTAAACCATACAGAATCTAAAATTTCTTCTTTTATATTTTGTAAATTCTTTAAATCGCCAAACTCTATTAACTTTTTGCAAAAGTCGTGTGCCGATGGTCTGGTTTCATAAGTAAACTTTGAAAGCTCAGTGTTTATATCTTTTAGTTTTCCTTCCTTAACTGCTAAATAGTAATGTAATAAGTATAATGTGGTTAAACGTTGTTGACCATCAAGTGGTACAAACAATCTTTTCTTTGTTTCATCTACTTCTTCCTTAACAATTGAACCGTAAACAAAATCTAGCTCAATAGGAGTATTATCTATCAATGCATCTAAAAGGTAATCGTGCACAAACTTTTTTCGTAGCGTATTGATATCATCAGTATCCCTTCCTTGAGCATAATCGCGTTGAATTATAGGAACTTCAATCTTATCAAATTCTTGAATTAGTTCCCAAAAACTTAATTTGTTATTACTCATTATTAATAGCTTTTTGGGTTAAAAATTCACTTAATTTTACTTTAATATCATTAAAGTAATTTCTTTTATCTGCTTTGCTCCAGTAGTAAGGTTGTAAATCGGTTATGCTATAAGCTTTAAGAAACACATTGCGTGTTGTTTGTGGAACGTATTTACCTTCTTGAAGTAGATTAAGAATTCGTTTGCGCTTCACAGGAAAAATAGCATTGTTGAGTGCTGAATTATCATTGACGGATAGTAAAGCCAAATTGTCTAGTATATGTACACTTTCTGAGTCAAACAAATCTATGACCTTGTTTTTTAAGACGTTAAATACTTCAATGGCAATCTCTTCTTTTTCTTTGAGTTCTTTTACCTCACTGATAATGGTCTCACAAGAAATCACTTTAGTTTCCTCGATTCTTTCTCCTTCACTATTCGTCTTAACTATTGTTTTCTCTATTTCAGATATATCTTTAATCGAATCATAAGTATCATCAAGCCATTTTTTAATAGCTTTTTGCGCTTTTATTTCTTCAGATTCTTGGGCGTGTATATGCTCAATACTCCAGCCTCCTTTTTTTTCTATCTTTTTATATAAATTGAACGGAAATCTATTACCTACGTTACGTTTGTCTAAATAAGCACTTTGAATGTTATGCAGTAATAATATTGTTTTTAAGTCTTCTTTATTATTCTCATAGCTAAGTTTATCTAATTCTATGTGACTTACAGCTTCCTTGACTTTGGTAGCTATATAGTTTCTAAATTTAGTCTTTGTGCAGTTTGAATCTTTTATAATTTTTTTGAGTGTAGTTATCGGTTCTTTTGAGTTTGCTAATAAAAATCCTATTTGATGAAATAGCTGGTCATCTTCAAACCAATATTTTAGTTTACTAAAATAGTCTTTGGTCTTAGTCCAAAATTTTAATGTATTATGCTTTTCTATTCCTGTTTCTTCTGACTTTATCTTCTTCTCAATCCATAAATAGGTAGAATATTTCTTATCTGAACTTTTTGCAATTAGTTTGAAAATGAACTCAATTGTAGAACTACTTTCGTTTAAGTTCGTATTATTTAAAAAATACCAAAAAGCAGGATTTCTCAATTCCATTTCTATACGATGCCATTCGTTAGACATTTCAGCTTGTCTTAAAATAGCTTCACGCTCACTAACTTCGTGTTTCAATTTAGAAAGTAATAATGCACGAACTAATTCTGCATTAGAGAGTGGAATCTTTCCAATATTTAACCTGTTAAAAATGTCTATTTTTTTTGATTCTATAATTCCATCTTTTTCTTTCAAATCAAGTTGCTCAAGCTCTTCTATTTGATACCAAATTACCTCTACTTTTTTTGTAAGTGTGGTGTTAAATTCATCTATGTAACCTATATCGTTTTTAGTTTTTTCATCAAACCATTTTTTAATGATACGGTAGGCATCGCTTAAATAATGAAAATCTGGATTTTCATCGCTATAATTGTCCTTATTAAGTTCCCTCAAAAACGAGGTACTCTTTGTTCTTTTGTCAAATACTATTTCATAACTAGGCTTGTTTAAATACTGAAAGATTAATTTCATGGTGATTAAACGTTGTTGTCCGTCAAGAACTTCCCAAATTCTATGATTGTTTTCATCAACATTAGGCACTAAAACAATTGGTTGTAAACAATACTTAGGCTCGTTAGATTGTATAAAATTATGTATATCTTCTAGCAAAGCCTCTACGTGATTTTCACTCCATCTATAACCTCGTTGATAATAAGGTATCCAGTAATGTTCTCTTCTTACTTCTCTATCCGGAGTAGTTTCATTAAGAATGATTTTTCCTACTGCTTTAGTTTCTATTATGTTCATTAGACCTTATACTTTTTAAAAAATTGCTCATCTTTTTTTAAGTAAAAAGATTGATGTCCAAAACTCTCATACTCCTCTTCCCAAGCTTCTTGAATAATAGAGTGATTATCATACCAAGCATTCATACCTACTTCCCAAGATTTCCACAAATCTTCATCGATACGTCCATTTTTATACCAATAGTATTCTTCTGCACATAAGTTGAAGTAGTCATTAAGCTTGTTTCTAAGAAAAGGATACTTATTAGGTTTTTCATCCATTAAGTTTTCCATCGACTCATACTTTGTTATTTTTTCTAAATAACCATTAAGTACATCATAACGCTTGTTGTATTCTCCAAAAAGCTCTTTTTGAAGTTGATGACTTGCAATGTCAGATTGATTTTTATTGTATTTATTAGTCGAAATCAAAACTGCCACTCCCAAAAATAACGTAACCAAAACGCCTAGAACGTTTGTAATGAGTTCCCAGTTTATTTGTATAGTATTAATATCTTCCATCACAACAATTATGTTTTACCATTTAAAATCTTGCATCATACTTTCTTTAATATCGCTTTAAGCACTTCCATATCCCTGTTTTTATTTCTCACTAACTTCTTTTGAGAAGTAACCTCAAATAAACTATAATCTAACTCTACTAATTTTATACCGTGTTTTGGTAACAGGTCTCTTCTAAGCTGTTCGTATTTGGCGCGTTGTTCACCTCTGTGCACGCCGCTTATGGTCATTTTATTGGGTTTGTCAAAATGACTTATAGCCTCTGTATGTTGTCTTTCGTGAAACTCGATGACTAAATTTTTAGATGCATAGTACGCATCTACTGGTAGCTTTGTTCTTGTAACTCCGTTGGAGTGTAGGTCTCCGAGCAAAAAATCAAAACGGTGCTGTCTGGAAGCTTTTACACCTAAAATTTCATCGCATAAATCAATGATGTAATCTTCATCTCTATGCTTATTTGCAGTTTTTGATGTCTTGGATGTTGCTACTATTTTGGCTTTTGGTGGTGCAACACTTATTTTAGGAATTGGTTTATTTGAGGGAATGAAAAACCAACTCGTATTCGTTGTCTTTTGAATACCGTGAGCAAATGGTATAAGGTGCAGCTGATTTGTTTCTTTTAAATCACGCAGTACCTTTCTTATTGGCAACCCATTTTTATGGTCTTTTGCAAATATGCCTGCTTTTATAAACTCAGGCATTAGGTCTTTTGCTGGTACGATATCTACATCTTTATTTTTTTCAAAATAAGATTGGAGTACTTTGTTTATTTGAGCTGTTTTCTCCATCACACCAACCTAGTTTTACCATTAAGCAACTCCTGCATCATCCCTTGTTTGATATGCTCGTATTTCTCTTTTTTGGTGGCTAATTCATCAAGTTCTCTATCCATATCTGAAAGGATTTGTGATATGGATTTTTGCTCTTTTAGGTCGGTTGGTCTATTTAACTCGACTACCTTAACAAGTTCCTTATTTAAGTTAAGAACACCACTTCCTGAAGCTTTTTGTAGATATTGATCAAACACATCTTTTGACATCAATGTGTAATACAAGAAATCTATATCAAAATAATCTTGATAATCTTGCAGTACTAACCATCCATCGTGAATACAACCATCAATTTTTAAAATATATGGCCGACCAAAACTCATCGAATTGGACAGTAAAAAATCTCCAACTTTTACAGATCTAGATAAAACTTCACCATCCTGTATAATTTTTTCTTTAGAGCTAGTAATGTACTTACTCAGCTTACTAGTATCACCAATTTTAATCCAATTCACTCCATCTGGTGAATTAGTTATGTAATCTTGAATTGGTCTAGGCGAACCACCACGACCAACATTGATAAATTTTTGAACTTCTTTACGTTCCCATTCCCCATCAAAACCATCTAAGCGTTTACCACCTTTGCTAGGTGGCGTTAACAACTGTTGCATTGCGCCTTGTTTGATGGCTTTCTTTTTGGCGATGACTGCGTCTACACTGCTTATCAAATCATCTACATCACTTAATGCCGTGGCAATGGCTTTTTGTTCGGCTAGGGTTGGTGGTAGAGGAAAACTATAATGAACAAAATCCTTTTGATATAAATGAGAGATAGTTGAACCAGCAGTTAGCTTTCCAAGAAATTCTTTAAAATGTCTTGATCTTAAAACGAAGTAAAAATATCTGGTATTGTAGAAATTGTTAATTGGTCGAATTACAAATACACCGCTATTTAAAGTGGTTTTCATAGGAAGCTTATCTACATAAGCTACTTTTCCTATAGTTCCATCTTTGGTAACTAGAACATCCTCAACCTTAATTTGAATATTCTTATCTTGATCATATCGAATTCGTTCTACATAAACGCAATTATCCCAATCTATGTAACCATTTTTAAAATCTGTTCCCGTGATTAAAAAGTAGTCGCCAGTTTTTAGATATTCGGCAGTAGTTAACCCTTGCCAACCAATTCTTGCTTTTAGAACAGATGACTTTCCTAAATTAACTTCTTTCCAATCATTAGGTATAGTTCCAAATTCTGTCTGTTTAAAACCTTTTCTCATTTCTAGTTCCATACCAATCCCATTTTTGCAAGGTGGCTGGCTACTTTTTCTTCGGCAGTTGTAGCTTGCTCGCTAAGTTGTGGTAAGGCATTTTCATAGCGCTCTGCCAGTTCTTTAATGCGCCCAGTAAGGCGTTGTGAGATGCTGTCTATCTCGCTTTGTAACACGGCACGTATAGATGCGAGCCATTTTTTATCTACTACTAAAGTGCGTACTTCGGCTTCGGTAAGTTCGCCAAATTTCTTTAAGGTGAGCTCGTCCAGTGCTGTTTCGGCTGCTTTAATTTGTTTTTTAAGTGTGGCATCTTTCGCGAAAGCGGTCAACATTTTGTTACCCAAATCATAGGCTTCTTTTTCGCTTTTATCGCCTTTAATGCTTTTTAGGTATTTGGTGAGTGTGGTTTTGGTAATCGCGCCTTTATCATTAGTGGCATCGGCTAGTAGTCCTTCTTCGCCAGCGTGCTCTTCGTTGTAACTCGTGATTTCGGCTTGCTTAGTTTCTAGGGTGCTTACCAAGTCGTTTAAAGCTTGTTGTTCGTCTGCTAGATAGTTGTCTATCACCAGTTGTTTAGGGATCAAGTCACAGGTCCAGCCTTTATCTACCTCTTTGCCTTTGCTGTTTTTTTCTAGTACACGTTTGGTGGTGGCTACCCAACCATCTTCAGCAAGTAGGTACACATCATCCTTCATCATATCATTCCAGTAGTCCATAAAATGCTGGTACATCGCATAGGGATTTACCAGTGGCTTACCGTTGTACTCGTGTAGGAGCGCTTCAGAGATGTGTTTTTCTAGTTTTTTGGGTGCGGTAAGTTCATTAATACCTTGTAGGTCATCATAGATTTTCGTTTTCCAACTATCAAAAACAAATGCCAACTCATCACTATATGCCGTAAATTCTGGATGCTCGTAAATGGCACCTTTTATATCACTAGCAGCTACATTTAATTGTGAGTAGCTTTCGCGAAAGCGAGAAAACAAATGAGATTTGAGCGTAGGGTATACTTCCCAAAAGCGCTGCAAGCCGTCTATATCAGCATCTGGAATACCGCCGTTAAGATGCGCATTAAGGTCTTGAATATCTTCTGCTTCTTGGGTATCTATATAGCGTGGTATATTGAGGTTGTACTCGTTTTTCTCAATCTCGTCAAAAGGGACAAAGCGTGCATACTTTTCTACCTCGGTCTGTGTGTTAAAAACATCTACAATCTGGTGAATGTCTTGCTCACGCAGTCGGTTTTTATTCCCATCTTTTATAAAGCCTTTGCTGGCGTCCATCATAAAGATGCCCTCGCGGCTGTCTGTATCTTCCTTATCAATCACAATGATACAAGCAGGGATACCAGTACCGTAAAACAAGTTGGCAGGCAAACCTATCACACCTTTAATCAGCTTGCGTTCTATAATGTTTTGTCTAATGGCAGCCTCTGCATTACCTCTAAAGAGGACACCGTGCGGCAAAATGATAGCACCTTTACCAGTGCTTTTAAGCGATGCGATAATGTGCAGTAAAAAGGCATAATCTCCATTTTTATCTGGTGGCACGCCATAACCTCTAAAACGATTATATTCATCATCTAATGGTACTATACCGCTGTCCCAGTTTTTAATAGAAAATGGTGGGTTTGCTACCACAAAGTCAAAACGTTTTAATTTTCCGTTTTCATCTTTAAACTGTGGTGATGCAATAGTGTTTTTACCAACGATAGACGCTTCTGGATAACCATGCAGCCACATATTCATAATGGCAAGACCTTTAGTCGCTACGTCTTTTTCTTGACCGTAGAGTGTTAAGCCATTTGGTGCTTCACCAGCTACTTTTAATAATAGCGAACCAGAACCACAAGTTGGGTCATACGCACTATACGATGGCTTGTCTGCTTTATGTACGTCTATCACTTTAGAAAGAATACGAGATACCTCGGCAGGCGTATAAAATTGCCCTTTACTTTTACCAGACTCGGTAGCAAAGTGACGCATTAAAAACTCGTAGGCATCACCTAAAACGTCATCATCTTCGGCACGGTTGTTTTTAAAGTTGAGCGCAGGGTTTTCAAAAATGGCAATAAGCTTAGAAAGTAGTTCTACTTTCTCTTTACCGCTACCTAGTTTTTCATCATCATTAAAATCTACAATCTCCAGCGAGCCTTCTAGTCCGTTTGAGGCAAAGAGCGGTCGTAATATTTCTTTATTGATACGGTCGCCTATATCCGGCTGTCCTTTTAGTGCCACCATATCGTCAAAAGAAGCACCTTGTGGTACTTCTATCAAACTCATTGCATCGCCCGTATATTTATCACTTACATACTTAACAAAAAGCATCGTAAGTACATAGTCTTTATATTGTGAGGCGTCCATTCCGCCTGCGCCTCTTAGCTTATCACAGCTTTCCCAAAGGGATGAGTAGAGTTCTGATTTTTTTATTGCCATTGTATTGTTTTGGATAAGGGTAAATATACCTATTCCGTTAGAGGTTTAAAACCTGTTTTTAAGCTAATTTTTATTATTAATGATTAGGTTTCACGGTTACATATTTAGCAAGTTTTATTCCTTTACTAATTTCTGTTTGATATGCACTCGAAATACCGGAATCTTTGACAATTTCTTTAATAGAGATATTACGTTCCATAAGAGCTTCAGCGTATTTTATTCCAAAGAGATGAATCATTGAAACCAATTCTCCTTTGGGAGCATTAAAATACATATCATGTAATTTTTTACTAAGTTCTTTACTATTCATCTTAAAGTAATTTTTTGTTTTTTATAAATATTGAAATCAGTAATCCGACACCAACCACCACATCAACCATATTCCATAATTCCCTACCTAAAGCAATCTTGTAAAATGGTTGAAAGAGTAGGGCAAGGGCTATATAAATAAATACCTGCTCACTCTTCTCTACTTGGTTAGCCTTGTAAGCTAAAAATCCAAAACCCGCCAATGCCAAAAATCGTACTAATTGAAAATAGCCATAGGGCATATCTATTAGGCATAGGAAGAAGAGTAGGGCTAGGGATGTTTTTATCAAGTTATTATAGCCAAAACTAGACTTTTGCTTCAAATGATGTTTCTTTCGCCTGTCCATTAATAATATGATTAACACCTACATTTAACTTCTTTATCTCTTCTTCTTTCCATTTTTCAATGGCTAATTCGGCTATTTCTGCTTGCGCAAGGGCAATTTTATGTAATAAAGCTTTATTGCCTAAAATTTCGGCATCTAGCCGGTTCTGGTTTTTTTCAGTAGATATTTTAATTGAGGTATTTATTCGGTCATTAATTTCTGAAATTTTTTCTTTCTCAGAAACTGCTGATTCATGTTTTATTCTGTCCATAATATCATCATAGGGTCCAGACTCTGCCATAAGTTTAAATAAAACAGGAGCCACTTCAATAAAAATAAATAGAAGAGTCAATAGCCATTTAGCCCAAAATATTGCAGATTTCTCGCTAGTTAAAATACTCATTGCTTCTAAATGCGCAGCAAAGCCGTCATAATTTTCAACCTTATTATCGTAATTGGTACGTTTAGCGGTTCTAATTATTTCCATTTGTTGTTTCTTATCTAGCAATGATTCTTTCTCTGTAATTAATAAGGTAATCTGTTTATCAATTTTCTGTTGCTCATTCATTATAGCCTCTCCTTTATTTTCTGTGAGTGCTATAATTTGATCATCTATTTGCTTTTTTTCGCTCCTTAGATTATTCCTTGAATTAATCTGTAAATTTCGGCTAGACTTCCGGCTGCTAATTATAGAAGAGGGCAGAGAATCATTTATCGCTTTTATGTAGTAACCGTGAAGACTGTTTACTTTATTTTGGATAGAATTTAATTCAGATTCTTTTTGCCTAGAATCTATTAGTAGCTCATTTTTACGTTCTTCATAGTATGATCCAGCATTTTCAGTAAGTTTTTTTTTGTTATTTGTTAGATCACTAATGTCACTTTCTACTTTTGAAAGTCTAGCATTTAATTCATCAAATTCATTATTAAAAGAGACATCTCTATCTTTTAGATCTTCAGATTTATCTATTTTTAATCTTTCTACTACAGTCTGTATTTCTGTTTCAAAAATTTTTAATTCTAATGGAGTTGAAATTACAAATCCTAAGAGTACAGCCATAATTAACCTTGGGGCAGCTATTTTCCATTCTTCTTTTGTAATTTTTTGAGTTCCATCTCCTTTACCAATTGTAGAAACAATATATCTATCTAAATTAAATATCAATAGCCCCCAAAAAGCACCAAAGAATAAAGAAGGTATTATAGACTTAAAAGCAGTAAAAAATGCATAGCCGCCAGCAAAGCTAGCCATGAGTGCTGTAAAAACAATTGTACCGCCAACACCAAAGTATTTTGCGTGGTCTGTTGGGCATTTCTGTAAAATTTGGATGTTGGCACCTGCGCACCACCAAAAAAATCTATTAATTCTATTCATTTGATTGGTTATTAAGTAGTTTGGTAATGATTTTATTGCTTTTTAATGATTTCAAAATTTTATTAAAACCTTTTTCGTTTTCAGCTAAGTGATTACCATTGGCAATGGGTTTATTAAATTTTATTTCTTCAAAAGAACTATAAATTGATTGGTTAAAATCAATAGCTAGGTTATTAGAAAATTCCGTTATTCCTAATTGTATGTCTGGAAACCCAGGTAAATGAACCTCTAAATTTGTTGTTTTTTCAAATAGAGGAATAGGTACTTGAATACTTTTAATTATAGGCGTTGGAAAAACTTTGATTTCAAGGTTTTTAACTATTGTTTCATTAAAACCTTGAGCGGTTAAAGCATATTCTGAATAGTCTTTTGGCTTTATCGTAATGCTGTCATTGTGTTCAACTTCATTTAAGCCATTGTTTAAAATTACTTTTATGGCATTATCAACTTTCCAAGAAAGCGTAATTTCGCCTCCTTGTATCAATACTTCTTTATCACTAATAAATTCTCTTATTACCGGCGGTTCTAAGTAAAGAGAGAATGGTTTTAAGTCAGTATAGAATTCTTGGCTTAAGTATTCGATTAATATGGTTAATAGCTTATCAATCTTTGAAGAAATACCAGATATATCGTTATAAATTCTTGATTTTTTTAAGTCTTCAAAATCTGTTTCTGTGAACAATAAGTACTGCGTGTCTTTAACTTTGTAATTATTCCATAGTTCTGGTTTTTCGGCTATAGCAATAATTGATATATAAATAATTAGTTCAGAAAAATAATCTGCTTTCAAGGTAGTTTTTCCCACTGAAAAGCGTGATGGGTGTTGATAGCCTTTAAGTCCAGTAACTAGTTCTTCTTGTCCTTCAATTTCGGGAATACAGATAGAATCATAATCTACAAGTTTAATGTTGCCGTTTGCTGTTACTAAAATATTACCCTCTTGTAAATCTCCATGTGAAATTTCATGATCTCTCAAATTTTGACACATGTCCAAAAAATCATTGGAAAGGGTAATTAAGGTTTCAGTCTTCGTAAGGTTGTTTTCTATATATTCTTTTAATAAAAAACCGTCTAACCACTCCATTCTAATGGTGTCAATTAAAGCTCCATTTATAAGAATCCCTTTTTTATCATAAATAAATTCAGCAAAATAAGGTAACTTTTTAGAGGTTAAATATTTAGAAATTTTTAAAAATCGTTCGCCATTTTCACCCATTGGAACATGCCAAACACGAAATGCCCATTTTTTAGAATTATGAATTAATTGAAAAACCATATTAAAGCCTCCCACATATGCAAAGGGAACTCCGTTTTTATTAATTCTAGCCATGGAGCCTTTTAACTCAGGAACTTTTAAAAAAAGATCCAGGTTTTTAATAGCCGTAAGTATGTCTTGCTTATTAGCCATAATTTAAAATTTATCTACGATGTTAGCACTTGATATTGTTTCAGATTTATTGATGGGGTTGTGATCCCATTTAGACATGATATTTTCTATAGGTAATAACGTTACTTCATTATCTTTAATAGCAAAACCATATTCAGGTTTTAACTCATTAAATTTTCTAATAAACTCTTTAGCAAGTTCTTTGTCATTGTTTAACACCAAGATGTTTTCAGCATTTTTTCTTGCTTTATAAGACCAATTATAGGAACCAGTAACAATGGTAATATCATCAATTATACAGAATTTGTTATGCATAAAGCTATCTCTTGAACCATCGTTTAAGTTGCCTATATAGCTAACCCTACCATTGTGTTTTAATAACTCTTTGAAATTAACTTTTGAGTTTTTATTATGTTTATGATTGGCAATTATTACTTCAACCTTAATACCGTCTTTTGCTTTTTTAACTAAGTTTTTATAAATCTGATAATCTGTAAACCAAGCAATACAAATTTTCAGATCAAATTTAGCGCTATCAATTTGTCTTATAATTTCTAAGTGTATGTTATCAAAGTAGACTTTGGTCATTAAAATTTATTCGTTATATTTTTTTTATCAGGAAATGAAGAAACCTTTTTAATTTCAGGGTTTGGTTGGCTATCCCACTTATTGAAAATGCTATCCTTTATTTCCTCTTTTTTATTAATTAATAGATGTTCTAGTGGTCTGAGATTTTTTATGTCAGAAGCATCTAATTCTTCAAGCATTTTTTCGGTTAGTTCTTTGATGCTTGAATTCTGTGAATTCAGACAGGTACTTATGAGAGAAGAATTTTTTGGGGAATCAAAATCATTTTTCGAAAAAAGCAAATCTTCGGTTTCATAATATTCTTTCCACAAACTCGGATTATCTGCAAAAATTAAAAGTGATAGGTATATTATTAACTCAGAAAAGTAATCTAATTTTGAATTGACAAATTCATTAGAGTTTCTTGCAGGATGTTGATAGCCTGGTAATCCTTTAATGGTGTCAGGCATGCCATCTAATGATTGAATATACATAGAGTCATAATCTATGGCTACTAATGAGCCATCATTTTGCACCAACAGGTTGCCATGTTGTAAGTCTCCATGTGCTATGTTTTGCGCATGAAAATACTGAGTCATTTCTTTAAATTTTTCAGCTAAATGATGTATGCTATTGCTGTTTAAAATAGTATCATTTATATATTCTTTTAAAGTTTTGCCTTCAACCCAATCCATTAAAACAATTGGATGTAACCTACCATTCACTAACACTGCATCATCTATATATTTGAAACTAACAAAATAATTGTTTTTTAAATTTTCCAGATAATTAGAAATTTCAAGGGAACGTTTTTTTGCATCACCTATATCTGCAATCCACAATCGTACAGCAATTTTTTTTCCAGATTTTTGATGGAAAGGGAAAACGGTTGTATAGCCCCCTGAATATTGCACAATTCTAGAACCTTTTTGAATTATGGATCCGTCCAATATTTCATTAGATTTAAAACTAACATTCGGGTTTCGCATAGCCGTAACAATATCTGTTCTAGAAGGGTAATTGGACATAGTTAAAATTTATCTGTTATTTTCTGTGATGAGTTGGTTGGTTTTACGGTTGGTTTTATTACTGCACCATTATCTGATTGAGTATCTTTTTTCGGTTGATTGAGATTCTCTTGTTCTGGAGCTAATTCTTCAATTTTTTTTTGTACATCCAATGTTTGTTTATTCTCTAAAGTGCTGTTTATTGAGTTGTCAGCAGCTTTTTTTGAATCATTAATTTCTTCTACGCATTCCTCTTTGTTATTTTCAGATACCGTATTTGTGACATTTTCATTTTCTTTAGGTACTTCCGTGGCGCTATTTATTTTTGATTTATTTTGTATCGTGGGAATTTGGGATTCTTTGAGTTTTAGCGCGCTTTGCTCGGTTTTAATTAAGTCATTTATATTCGCTATATTTTCTTCGCTGTAGTTAAATCCATCTTTACCATCTTTTTTAACCGTAATAATTAAAATGGCACTATCATCATTGCCTAAGCGTTTGCTTAACCTTTCTTCATCAATGAAATGTTCAAAATCTTTTTGTCCAGTCCAGACGTTAATTCTGTTTATAGCATTTTCCTTTTCATTTAAGAACCATTCTGCTAATGCATCAGTCATTAAATAAAAACAACCTTCTTTTAAATTACCGTTAACTATTTTTTTTTCTCCTTTGTGAGAACTGCCTAAACTGGCTAAGTAGTCGGGGAAATTATCAAATAGAATAGGGGATTCTTTTGAGGAAATAACTTCAATTTCCTTTTCAAAATCTATAAAATGTTTAGGAACGAAGAACAAAAAACTATCACCAAGGGCTTGGGCTTTCCAGCTATAATCATTGTTTCTAAAATGAAAACTTAAACCTATAAATGTTGCTAAAGCGGGCTCTCTTCTGTTAAACGCGTTTTTTGTGAACCATTTTGCATCTGATTTTTGAACAATTTCCGTAACGTTTTTAAGCCATTTTTTTTGGCAGCTGTTTATGAAATCTATATCTGTTTTCCAGTCTTCATTCACCCAAGTATGTACTAAAATATCTGCCCAAATTTTAGGAAAGAAAGATTTGGATACACCATCAGAAATTGAAAATTTATGGTTATTCTTATCATAAGCAAAGCGGTCAGCGCAATCATAAAATAGCTCTGATTCTTTTGATTTAATAAAACCTTTAATTGATAATTGCATTTATCTATAATATATATGGTTAAGCAATTTTATCGGTAGCTCCACCTGAAGAACCAAAATTGATAAATTTGATAAATAAATCTGGATCTGCATTAGAAACAAAACCTCTAGATTCGGGACTAACTTTTAAATCTTGTTTGTTTGCAGCTTGCTTGTAAGATTCAGGAACTTTGCTAGAAATGTTAAATAAAAATTTGGCCTGCTCATCTAAAATTTCATTTTCTGATTCAGAGAATTTATAGACTTTTCCGCCACCATCTCCCAAATGACAATTAAATAATAATGGATTGCCATCCATTGATGATATTTTCATGATCTCCTCTGATACTAATATAGATTTACTTGTGTCTACGGCTTTGCCTCCTGTATAAGGTAATCCGTCGGAAATATTTATTATTACTGGCGCTGGGTTGTCGGGTTTTTTAGTCAACCAGCCATCAATTAATTCCTTTGCAAAAGAAAGAGCTTCTGCCATTGGGGTCAAGCCATTGGCCACAGGTTCAATAAATATTGGCATTTCTTCATTAATTTCAATTAATCCACCAGCACCATCCGAAACCTTTTTCTTCAAGGACTCCATTCTAATAGGGTGATCAGCAAAAGAACTTAAATAATCAGATCTAATATCATCTACAGCCAAAGGACTACTTCCGCCGTAACCTATCATAGAAATGAATAATCGATCTTTAACTTTTTCACCATCCATATTAGTATTAATTAGCTCGTTTATGGTTCTATTAATTACTAATGCTGTAAATTCTGATTTGGTTTTACCTTCACCATAAGGTTCGGACATAGAACCAGATTGATCTACTAAGAAAATTATGTAACCTGGAGTTGCTGAACTCCATTGTTTTGTGTTTGATTTATCCATTATTTGGTTGTTTAGTTTGTATGATTTATAAATTATGTGGATAAATCTAAAATAAAACCTAATTTAAACTCTGCGGTTTTCCACAGTGACCCGTATTTTTTTTATTTAAAGCCTTAATTTGTTGGACTATCTTTGTCTTTTTTAAATGCAGAATACATGAATACTCGCAATATATTTTTTAAAATAATGAGAAGAATAGTAGTAAATACGGGTAGCTCGGTACTAAAAAGCATTATTTTAGCTTTAGTGCTTTTGTTGTCCTTAGGATGTAAAAATAATAACACAAATAAAGACCATCAATTTGCTTCTTTTTTTAATGCAGTTCAAGATTCAACGGTAAAGGACACATTAAAACCCAAATATTTAGAAGCTAAAATCATAAGAATTTTAGATGGTGACACTGTTGAGGTATTATATGGAGAGCTACCCATAAAATTACGATTAGCACATATAGATTGTCCAGAGAAAAGAGGAAAGCAGCCTTTTGGAAATAAGGCTAAAATAGCCTTGTCAGATTTATGCTTTGGACAAATGGTACAAATCGATTCAGATAAAAAATTTGATCGTAATGGTAGGTTAATTGGAGTGATTTTTAATGCAGACGGTTTGAATGTAAATAAAGAAATGGTGCGGTTAGGAATGGCGTGGCACTATAAAAAATACTCCGATGATATGAGTTATGATCTACTAGAAAAAGAAGCCAGAAAAAATAAAGTGGGTTTATGGATAGATCCAAACCCCATCGCTCCGTGGGCTTTTCGTTAGTAATACTATCTAAAAATCTATTTTCTAAAACAAAAAAGCCACTCCAACCGAGTGGTTTTTTTATATAAACGCCTCACCACTTTTATTTTACTAAAACCCCAATCACAATTTGTTGTTAATGTCCTGTAAACCTGATTTTTATCAGGTTTTAGGCTTGTGAGCCGTACTACCTTTATGTTATATTTTAGTTGAATTAAAACGTGTAAAAATGTCAAAAGAAACAATTAAAGCGTATTGTTTAGGAGGAGGACTAGGTTCATTAGCTGCTGCAGCTTTTATGATTAGAGATGGTGGAATACTAGGTTCTCAAATTACAATTTTTGAAAAGCTCCCTTCCTTAGGAGGGTGTTTAGATGGGGCAAGACTTGAAGATGGGAGTTATTCGCTTCGTGGAGGTAGAATGCTTACCACAGATGCTTACGAATGTTTTTGGGGTTTATTTCAAGACATCCCTTCTATACATAATAAAGGCATGTCTGTAAAAGAGGAAACTATAGCCTTTAATAAAAAACATATAGCGCATTCTCAAGCGCGTTTGGTAGATAAAAACCGTCATATTGTAGATACGACTACCATGAATTTTACCATGCATGATAGGTTGGAGTTTCTTACCTTATTAGAAGCATCCGAAGAAAAACTAGGAACATCAAAAATTACAGACTGGTTGTCACCAGAATTTTTTACCACCAATTTTTGGTATATGTGGCAAACAACCTTTGCTTTTGAACCTTGGCATAGTGCGGTAGAGTTTAAGCGTTACTTACATCGTTTCATGAATGAGTTTCCAAGAATTAATACCCTTGCAGGGGTAAAAAGAACGGAATACAATCAGTACGATTCTTTGGTACGCCCATTACAAGCTTGGTTGCAAGAGAAAGGAGTGAATTTTGAATTAGCGACTACTGTTGATGACATAGCTGTTGAAGATATTGATGGAAAAGTAACGGTAACTTCGGTAGGCGTTATTGGACCAAAAGGAGCGAAACAGGTGGCTGTTGCTCCAGATGATCTTGTTATTTTTCAAAATGGTTCTATGGTTGATGCTTCTAGTATTGGTTCTATGGAACAGGCTCCAGCGAAAAAAACAAAAGCAGATAGTAAGGGGTGGACGCTTTGGGAGAAATTAGCGAAAGGGAGACCAGATTTTGGAAATCCAGCACCTTTTAATACGAGTATTCCAGAATCTTTTTGGGAATCATTTACTGTTACGTTTAAGACATCGGAGTTTTTTGATAAATTAGAAAAAATGTCAGGCAATAAAGCTGGTACCGGTGGTTTGGTAACGTTCAAAGATTCTAGTTGGTTAATGTCTGTGGTGTTATATAACCAGCCACATTTTATAGGGCAGCCAGATGATGTCTTTATCTTATGGGGGTATGCGTTATATGGAAACCGAGTAGGAGATTTTGTACCTAAAACCATGATTGAATGTAATGGGCAGGAGATCCTAACAGAACTAGCAGGTCATTTTAATTTTGATGATAGTGTGTTTGAAGATGCGGTGTGTGTACCTTGTAGAATGCCTTACATTACGTCTATGTTTATGCCACGAGCTACTAGTGATAGACCAAAACCAGTGCCGGCAAGTTCTAAAAATTTAGCTTTTGTAAGTCAGTTTGTAGAAATTCCGGATGATGTGGTCTTTACGGTAGAGTATTCGGTAAGAGCTGCACAAACGGCCGTATATCAATTATTAAATATTGATCGTGAAATTCCTAAAATCACAAAACATGATAAATCACCTAAAGTACTTTTAGACTCTGTGATCAAATCATTTGTATAGCGCTGTTGTAAAAGAAGCGTTTAGGAAAACAAAAAAGCCACTTCTCATGAAGTGGCTTTTTCTATAGTACCGATATATTCAACTCTTCACTTTCCTAAGTCTGTGTAAAATTTAAGATAATTTTCTAACCTAGAATCTTCTTTTTCATCACGTAACTATTTGATATCCAGCTACACATAATTTAAAGCCATTGATACAAATAACCCCAGAGGTATTATTCTATTGACATACCTTGTAGGAAAGTTAGATAAATAAGTACGTATTATTTGTTAGGAAAACTATTTGATATCAAAAGCGATTACAACAAAAACTAAAATTTTAATCCTTAAAAACACTTATTATGAAAGATTTGCAAGACGATGTGGTATTTACTGCATCATTAGACGGAATTAAATTATCAACAGATCAAATTAAGCGTATTGATGATGGCATTAAAAATGTGATCATGACGGAATTAGCTCAAATAGATCATGGAGGAGATATAGTTATTAATAAAAAAATTGCCCTTAATCCTAAATTGAAAGGATTTAACGACCTGTTTAAGTATGGAATTTGGTTGGAAGACTTTGATAGATTTAGATCCAGAATTCAAAAATTCTAAATCTTAAAAATTTTATAGCTCTAGGGGTAAATAGTTGAATTATGAAAAAATCTAAAAATACTAAAGAAGAGAACCTATTATGTCCTAGTTATTTGGCAAAGCCAGGAGCACAGCTGTATGGTATTATAAACTCTGATGGATATATCGATTTTCTTAAACAACCAATAGCGGTCAATGAAACTTTTATAGCACAAGCAAATGAAGGTAGAAATCCTGAAAAGCGGTTTCGTTTTGCTGGAAATTGCGCAAAATCTGGATGTAAACAGTGGACCGGTAAGGACTGCGGATTGGTTGGCAATATCATATCAATAGTAGCCAATGAAGTTTCTAAAGAGTTGCAATTTTGTCCCATTAGAACAAAATGCCGATGGTATGCGCAAGAAGGTGAGCAGGCATGTGCCCAATGTAATGAAGTAGTAAGGAATATTGAAACTAAGCTTGTTTTAGAAGGAAGTTAAGATTCCACCATAAAAAGACACATTGAATTTTTACAGATCTAATTTTTAAAAACTTTGTCCAAAAACAGGTGTAAAATAAAAAACCACTTCATTTGAAGTGGTTTTTCTAGTAGCGGGAACTGGACTCGAACCAGTGACCTTCGGGTTATGAGCCCGACGAGCTACCTACTGCTCTATCCCGCGATATGGGTTTCTGAAACAATCTTCTTAGCTTTTAACTTTCAGCTCATAACTGCTGACTGACGTATTTCAGGCTGCAAATATAGTTACTTTTTATGATTCACCAAACTTTATTTGAAATAAATATTAAAAATTTTAGATAGCCACTTAAAATAGGGTATTTGTGAGCTCCTTACTTAAAATCTTACTATTTTGTACGGGTTTTAAAAACCATCGGATTACAAATCATTTATTTATGGAAAACTACGGCTTACTCTCAATTTTGCCACCCGTTATTGCAATTATTTTAGCGCTTAAAACAAAACAAGTATATATAGCCTTACTTTTCGGTATTTGGTTTTCTTGGTTGATTATGAGCGATTGGAATGTGCTGACAGGAACATTGGCCACCATAGAGGGTATGGTAAATGTTTTTAAATCTGAAGGCAACACTAGAACTATAATGTTTAGTGCCCTTGTTGGGGCATTACTCTTATTTATTCAATACTCCAAAGGGGTAGAAGGTTTTATAAACCAATTGAATAAGGTGATTCATTTCTTTGAAAAAAAGCAAAAAGGGTATAGTAGAGTAGTGGTGCAATTATTAGCGGTGCTTACGGGCTTATTATTATTTGTAGAAACAAGCATTAGCTCCTTAACGGTAGGAACACTGTATAGACCCGTTTTCGATAAACTAAAAATACCAAGAGAGAAGTTGGCATATATTGCCGATTCTAGTTCTGCCCCTTCCTCCATTTTAATTCCTTTTAATGCTTGGGGAGCTTTTATTATGGGTTTGTTAGTGACGCAAGGTTTAGATAATCCTTTTGGTTTATTGCTCTCTTCTATAGCCTATAATTTTTATCCAATATTGGCTATTGCCATTGTTTTTGTGGTGATTTTGACCAAAAAAGACATTGGCCCGATGGCTAAGGCTGAGAAAAGAACAAGAGAAACAGGAAAGTTATTAAATGATAATTCTAAACCCATGCTCTCTAGTGAGGTAACTTCATTAGCGCCAAAAGAAGGTATAAAGGCAAGAGCGTATAATATGATTGTGCCCTTGGCAACCATGGTTTTTATGATGCCAATTAATTTAGTTTATACGGGTTGGAGTGCTGTGGAGAATGCTACTTCCTTTTCAGATCATGTTTTCCAGGCCATAGGGAAAGGCTCAGGGTCATCGTCTGTGTTATATGCGGTACTTACGGCTATTCTGGTGGCTATGATCATGTATAGATCTCAAAAAATTATGAAGACCAAAGAAATGATTGATTTGGTTTTAAAAGGAATAAGTGAATTAATGCCTCTAGCATTATTAATGTTATTAGCCTTTGCCATTGGCGATGCTTGTAATCAATTAGGAACAGGAGCTTTTGTGGCAGATTGGTCAAAAGATTGGTTGTCACCAGAGTTTTTGCCAGCAATTATTTTTGTAATAAGTTCATTTATAGCATTCTCTACAGGCACTTCATGGGGTACTTTTGCTATCATGATGGCTATTGCAGTGCCTATGGCAGAAGTACATGGTGCGCCATTAACGCTGGTAATAGCAGCAACTTTAGGGGGAGGTATTTTTGGAGACCACTGTTCTCCGATATCAGATACGTCTATTATTTCGTCTATGGCATCGGCCAGTGATCATATAGATCATGTGAATACACAGTTGCCTTATGCCTTAATTGGCGGTGGAATTACCGTAGTATTGTACTTAATTTTAGGTTTTGTTATGAATTAAAGGCCTACAATAAGCTACCTTTGTACTTTTAAATGTTAAAATAGTAAAATGGCAGATCATAAAGCTGGTTTTGTAAATATTATTGGAAATCCTAATGTGGGGAAATCTACCTTGATGAATGCTTTTGTGGGCGAGAAATTATCCATTATCACCTCCAAAGCACAAACAACGAGACACCGTATTTTAGGGATTGTTAATGGGGATGATTTTCAAATGATTTTATCAGATACTCCAGGAATTATCAAACCTGCTTACGAGTTACAATCTTCTATGATGGATTTTGTAAAGTCGGCTTTCGAAGATGCAGATATTCTAATCTACATGGTAGAGATAGGGGAAAAGGCATTAAAGGATGAGCGTTTCTTTGATAAATTGAAGAATAGCAAAATTCCGGTACTTTTATTATTAAATAAGATTGATGTTTCTGAGCAAGGTATTTTAGAAGAGCAAGTGCAATATTGGCATGAGCAATTACCAACGGCAGAAATTCATCCGATAAGTGCGTTACAGAATTTTAATGTCAAAGAAGTATTCCTTCGTATTTTAGAATTGCTACCTGTTTCCCCGGCCTTTTATCCTAAAGATCAATTAACAGATAAGCCAGAACGTTTCTTTGTCAACGAAACTATTAGAGAGAAAATATTACAGAACTACAAAAAAGAAATTCCTTATTCTGTAGAAATAGATACGGAAGAATTTTTTGAGGATGATAAAATTATTAGAATGCGATCTGTGATTATGGTAGAGCGCGATTCTCAGAAAGGAATTATAATAGGTCATAAAGGTGCTGCCTTAAAAAGAGTGGGAGTTGAGTCTAGAAAAGATTTAGAGATTTTCTTTGATAAGCAAGTGCATTTAGAACTGTATGTAAAAGTAAATAAGAACTGGAGAAGCAATGCTAATCAGTTAAAACGTTTTGGATACAATCAAGGCTAGGTTCTTAACCTTTGTTTGTTCTTTAGTTTACGCCTAAGTTACACAAAAGCTGCATTTTTGGTTGTTATACATAAACAACCAAAACAATGAAAAATTTTACTTTAATTGCTCTTTTTGGAGGGCTTTTACTAACTTCTTGTATTAAAGACCACGTAGGACATGGTGGTGATGCTGATATAGATGTATCTGCATTACAATTTACAAAAATTGGAGGATTCTCAAATGGCTCTGGAGACGAAGGGTTTTCGGAGATCAGTGCTTTTGATCCTAGCACTAAAAAATTATTTGTTGTAAATCCTGTGCAATCAGAAGTATCCGTTTGGGATATATCGGTACCTTCTTCTGCGGTTAAATTAACATCAATTATCCTTACAGGAGTTCCAAATAGCGTTGCGGTTCATGATGGCGTGGTTGCGGTAGCGGTAGAAAATACTAATAAGCAATCCAATGGGACTATTCAAACCTATGATACTACTTCTCAAAACTTAATAACATCTTATACCGTTGGCGCGTTACCAGATATGGTAGCCTTTTCTCCTGATGGTACCTATTTAATTTCTGCTAATGAAGGAGAGCCTAATGATGACTATACAGTAGACCCAGAAGGTTCTGTCTCTATCATTAATATTGAAAGAAATGAAATTAATACCTTATTTTTTACCTCCTTTAGTGCATCTGCAATAGGGAATGATTTTAGAGTTTTCGGCCCTAATGCGAGTATCGCTCAAGATGTAGAGCCTGAGTATATCGCGGTGTCTGATGATAGCAAATTCGCATACATTACCTTACAAGAAAATAACGGAATTGCAGTAGTAAATTTAGTAGCAAAAACAATTACTGATGTATTTGGATTAGGGACGAAAGATTTTTCTCTTCCAGAAAATACTATGGATGCGAGTAATAAAGATGGTGTTTTGGGGAATTTTAAAAACTGGCCTGTATGGAGCTTCTATATGCCAGATGCCATTGCATTTGCAACCATTGATGAAATGGAATATATCATTACTGCTAATGAAGGAGACTCTAGAGATTATGATGGTTATTCTGAAGAAGAACGCGTAAAGGATTTGACCTTAGATCCAACAGCTTTTCCTAATGCTGCAGAATTACAATTAGATGAAAATTTAGGGCGATTAAAAATTACTACTGCCAATGGTGATCTTGATGGTGATGGCGATTTTGATGAAATTTATGGATATGGCGCTAGATCCTTTTCAATTTGGAATACATCAGGAGCTTTGGTGTATGATAGTGCAGATGATATAGGACGTACTACATTGGATATCAACCCATCATTTTTCAATGCAGATGAAGGTGAAGCTGATGGCAGAAGTGATGATAAAGGTGCTGAGCCAGAATCGGTAACTACTTTAAAAATTGGAAATGCAACCTTGTTATTTGTTGGGTTAGAGAGATCTGGAGGTGTTATGGTTTATGATATTTCTAATCCTACGAGTCCGCAGTTTCTAGAATGGTTATTAGATACAAATGATATAGCTCCGGAAGGCTTGTTAGCTATAGCGGCAAAAGATAGCCCAACGGGCGAAAATCTATTAGTGGTAACCAATGAAGTTTCTAATACTGTTGCTATTTATGAGATTAAATAGAAGTAGATAAAATTTGTGTTATAATCCCTAAGTTCTAAAAAGCTTGGGGATTATTTATTTAGAGTCTCTTCCATTAGGTTATACAACTCCTGCATTTGTGGTCTTCCTTTTTGTTTGCCAATACGCCCAAAAGCATAAAAAGAAAACCATAGAACAATCATTAGTACCATTAAACCTACTTGAACTCCGTAGGGTTTGTGCAAGGCAAAACTAGAATAAGCCCAAATAGATATGGCTATAAATAGGAGTGCAATCCCAAAATGTAGGAACATAAAAAAAGTCCATAAGGTTGGGTTAGGACCAAAAACGCCATAGACCGTACAAGAGTTGTCTTTCTCGTTAGCGACAATTTCTAGATGTAGTTGTGGCGACCAGAAATGATGTTCCTTGGCTTTAAACTTTAGAAATAGGTGTTCATCTAAACGTTTGCATTGTATAGCGTGATGTTCTAAAGGACTGAAATTAGAAAGTAGCTGTTCTTTTTCTGAGTTCAATACCAATTGAAAACGAGGTCTTAAGACGATAGTGTTTGGAAGCGTTTTCACAGGTGCCTAGTTAATTTTTAAACGAGTTTGGGGCTAAATATATCTCAAATTTTCTAAGATCGTTACATTTTTCTTTTCCCTAATTTCACAGTAACAGCTATTTAGGTAGAGAAGATATCATTTTTCTTCAATAAATAATAGTACTTTTGCAGCAAAATTACGAAGTATGAGTGCTATTGTAGCCATTGTAGGAAGACCTAACGTAGGGAAATCAACTTTTTTTAACCGATTAATAAAGCGTAGAGAGGCTATTGTTGATGCGGTTAGTGGAGTTACACGTGACCGTCATTACGGCAAGAGTGACTGGAATGGAAGAGAATTCTCAGTAATAGATACTGGAGGATATGTAAAAGGAAGTGATGATGTTTTTGAAGCAGAAATTGATAAACAAGTAGAATTGGCTATCGATGAAGCAGATGTAATCATTTTTATGGTAGACGTAGAAACCGGAATTACCGGGATGGATGAAGACGTTGCTAATTTACTTCGTAAAGTTAAAAAGCCGGTTTTATTAGCGGTAAATAAAGTAGATAATAACAAACGTGCAGAAGATGCTGTAGAGTTTTATTCTCTTGGTTTAGGAGATTATTTTACTATTGCAAGTACTAATGGATCGGGAACAGGAGATTTATTAGATGCTTTAGTAGAAGTGCTTCCAGAAAAAGAACCAAACAGGGATGAAGATTTACCAAGATTTGCGGTAGTAGGGAGACCTAATGCAGGAAAATCATCTTTTATCAATGCATTAATTGGCGAAGAGCGGTATATTGTTACTGATGTTGCTGGTACGACTAGAGATAGTATTGATACTAAATACAACCGTTTTGGTTTTGAATTTAATCTTGTTGATACAGCAGGTATTCGTAGAAAGTCTAAGGTACATGAAGACCTAGAGTTTTACTCGGTAATGCGTTCTGTAAGAGCTATTGAGCATTCAGACGTGTGTATTCTAATTTTAGATGCAACACGTGGTTTTGATGGTCAGGTTCAGAATATTTTCTGGTTGGCACAACGTAACAATAAAGGAATTGTTGTTCTTGTGAATAAGTGGGATTTGGTAGAAGAGAAAGAGACCAATACCATGAAGCAATATACGCAAAAGATCAAAGAGGCTATGGAGCCTTTTGTAGATGTGCCTATTATTTTTATGTCGGTATTGACGAAGCAGCGTATTTTTAAAGCGATTGAAACGGCAGTACAAGTCTATGAAAATAGAAGCCGTAAGATTCAAACACGTAAGTTTAATGATATAATGCTACCGTTGATAGAAAACTATCCTCCGCCAGCATACAAAGGTAAATATGTGAAAATTAAGTTCTGTACGCAGTTACCGACACCATATCCGCAATTTGCATTTTTCTGCAACTTGCCGCAATACGTTAGGGATCCGTACAAACGTTTCTTAGAGAATAAGCTTAGAGAAAGTTTTGATTTCTCTGGAGTGCCTATCTCTGTATTTATGCGTAAAAAGTAAGACACACAAAAGGATATAATATTAAAGAGGGCTAAATTCTATCATAGAATTTAGCCCTCTTTTTTAGGATTTAAAGCGTATTGCTAAATTATAAATAGCGTAATCGTTTTATTCTCAAGATCTATTTCACTAGTTGCACCACTTACAGAAATACTATCTATTTCGGTGTCTATTCCGCAGCACTCACTGCCCTCTCCGGTTTTTTCTATATCCATATTCATCGTAAAAAAAGCATCAGTCTTTAAATTAACCGTATAGCTTTTTTCTTGACTTTCTAAAATATCTATTGATAAATAGATACCTGGAGTTTCTTCAGTAGTAGTTACTGAAAAAGTGGCATTCATACTAGCTTCGTCAAAAATGGTAATGTTAGAAGCGGTATAGGTCCCGTTGGCAATTAAATTAGCGCCAGATGCTTCGTCAATGATGATCATCTTAAAGTTGTTAGAAAAACAGCTTACGATACTGCAGTCTGTTGTAGTTGTCTCGCTACTGCTTTCACATTGCACAAGAAATAGGGATAAGAAAAGTACTGTTATTGATTTATACATAGTAGGGTTTTTAAAAAGATACAAATTATAAAGAATGGTTGCGTTTGTTAGGGAGGTTACCAACCACCAGAAGCGCCTCCTCCGCCAAAGCCTCCGCCACCGAAGCCTCCGCCAAAGCCACCACCGCCACCGAAACCTCCTCCGGAGCTATGGCCACCGCGACCCATATTACTCAGAATAATAGCATCCCAAATATCAAAACCTCCAGACCTTTTGCCGCCATTTCTGCCGCCGCCGTTTCCTTTACTTTTGTTAGAAAAGATGATAATGATAATGATGAATATTAAAAATGGGAATAAACTTTTAAAAGGAAAAGAGTTGGTGCTAAAGGTGCGGTCTTCTTGAAATTCTCCCGTAAGGATACCAAAAATAGCATCGGCACCTTTGTTAATGCCTCCGTAGTAATCGCCTGTTTTAAATTCAGGGATGATCACTTGTTCTATAATTCGTTTAGACATGGCATCGGTGAGAGATCCTTCTACGCCATAACCGGTATTGATAGCCACCTTTCGGTCGTCTTTAGCGAGAATCAATAATATTCCGTTATCTGTATCACCCTGACCAATACCCCATTTTTGCCCCCATTGTGCGCCCAGGTAATTAATATCTTCGCCTTTAGTGCTTCCAATAATTACCACTACAATCTGTGTAGAGGTACTGTCAGCATAACTTTTTAATTTGTGGGTAAGTGTGTTTTTCTGCGAAGCAGATAACAAATTTATATAATCATAAACCCCTTTTTGCTCGCTAGGCTTTTCTGGAATCGTAAACTGACCAAAAGCAAAGGAAGTTAGGAATAGAACTAAAATTAATATGTTACCCTTTAGAAACTTCATTGCTAAGTTCATTTGTGTCGTTGTGTTGCCATGGAAAATGAGTGTGAAGTTCTTTTCCGGCTTTTAAGATGCCATCAATGATACCTTGTTTGAAATTTCCTTCTTTAAATTGTTGTTGAATGACGTTTTTAGTGGAATCCCAAAAATCTTCAGGCACTACCTTGTCAATTCCTTTATCTCCGCAAATGACAAACTTTTTATCATGCACGGCCACATAGATCAAAACGCCGTTAGCGTCTTTCGTATTGTCCATCTTTAAAACATGGAAAACTTCTTCGGCACGTTTAAAGTGATCTAATGTAGTATGTGCTTCAATATGAACTCTAATCTCACCAGAAGTATTTTTTTCAGCTGCTATAATAGCCTGAACAATCTCTTGCTCTTCTTTTTCGGATAAAAATGCTTCTACTTTAGACATATTAAGTTCTAGTTAAAATCAAAATTTACATCTGGAGCATTTTCTGCACCTCTATTTGCTGAGAATAAGGATAGTTGTTGAAACCCTGCTAGAGAAGCAATAATATTTGTCGGTATTTTTGCAATCTTTATATTGTACTCACCAGCTAAATCATTGAAGCGGTTACGCTCTACATTGATTCTATTTTCAGTACCCTCAATTTGTGATTGTAAGTCTAAGAAATTTTGGTTCGCTTTTAATTCAGGGTAGCGTTCTACTACGACCATTAATTTGCTTAAAGCACCTGTTAAACCACTTTGTGCTTGTTGAAAAGCAGCCATTTTATCAGGAGTCAAGTTATTCGCATCAATAGTTGTAGACGTGGCTTTAGATCTAGCTTCTATAACGTCTGTTAAGGTTCCTCTCTCAAAATCTGCGGCACCCTGCACCGTTTTAACTAGATTGCCAATTAGGTCACTACGTCTCTGATATGAGCTTTCTACATTTGCCCATTGCTTGGTAGCTTGTCCTTTCATTTCTACAAGGGTATTGTTAGCGCTAACATACCACATTCCAAAAAGGGCAATTACAGCTACAATAACAATAATCCCGATCAGTCCTTTTTTCATCTTTATTATTTTTGGTAAGTGTTATAATTGATTTTTTATTTTGACCAGTTCAGCTTTTATGCCTTCTAATTTACTAATGATGTCAAACGTTGATAGTGTCTGACTCTTGTTTTCTTTTAAATGAGTTTTGGCGCCCTCTAAAGTAAAACCGCGTTCTTTTACCAAGTGATAAATTAACTGCAAATTTTTTACATCTTGTGGGGTGAATTTTCTGTTGCCCTTTGCATTTTTTTTAGGTTGAAGTACATCAAACTCTTTTTCCCAAAACCGAATCAATGATGTGTTGACATCAAAGGCCTTTGCAATTTCGCCAATACCGTAATATCTTTTTTCAGGAAGTTCTATATGCATTAGTCTAATGATTGATTTTCTTGTGATGCTGTTCTTAACATGTTTGCGAATTCTTCCGCAGTTAAACTTCCGTAGTAGAAGTTAATGGGGTTAATACGTTGGTCATCTTTAAAAACTTCATAATGAAGGTGAGGCGCTTCTGAACGTCCAGTACTCCCAACAAAGCCAATAAGATCTCCGCGTTTTACCGTTTTACCTGCAGTAACATTGTATTTACTCATATGCGCATATAAACTTACATACCCAAAACCATGATCAATACGAATATGGTTTCCGTATCCAGAAGAATTGCTATCGGCACGGATCACTTTGCCATCTCCAGTGGCATAGATAGGGGTTCCTTTAGGAGACGTAAAATCCATTCCCCAGTGCATTTTTCTTGCTTTTGTAAACGGATCTGATCGCCAACCGTATCCTGAGGCCATTCTTTTTAAATCTTCATTATTAATGGGTTGTATCGCAGGAATTGCTGCAAGCAGCTTTTCTTTCTCTTCCGCAAGTTTCGTAATCTCATCTAAAGATTTAGATTGGATGACCATTTGCTTTTGAATTATATCCATTCGTTTTGTAGAAGCAATAATCATTTCAGAATTATTAAATCCTTCTAATGATTTATATCGGTTTACCCCACCAAAACCAGCTCTTCGTTGCTCATCAGGAATAGGGTTAGCTTCAAAATAAACGCGGTATATATTGTTGTCTCTATCTTCTATATTGGCCAACACCTGTTCTACCTGCTCCATTTTCTTATCTAAAAGCTCAAATTGCAAATCATAATTTCGCAACTCGCGTTGTAGAGACAATTCTTTAGGCGTATTGATAAAATTGGTATTCAATAATATGGTAAGGCCTAGCAGACCGAACAAAAATGAACCTAATAAAAACAGGCCTATATTCCTGTATCTTCTAGATTTTTTTGCTTCTATTTTGCGATACGATAAAGTATCTGGATCGTAATAATATTTTACTTTAGACATAAATGGATTTTATCCTATTTTTGTGCTTTCAATTTAACGTAACAAACAAATATAAAAATAGTTTTGTAGATTCCCTTAAATTTATCAAAAGCTTAAGTTTTTGTCATCATTTTCTTCTTTTTTAAAGGGAATTTAGGCAACTATGGGGTTAGATTTATAAGAATGTGCTAAAAGCATTAAACAATTACAGATGAAATCTCAAGAGATACGATCAAAATTTTTAGAATTTTTTAAGGACAAAGAACATAAAATAGTTGCTTCTGCTCCTATGGTTATTAAAGATGACCCTACTTTAATGTTTACAAATGCTGGTATGAACCAGTTTAAAGAATTCTTTTTAGGAAATACAGTCCCTAAAGATACCCGTGTTACAGATACTCAAAAATGTTTGCGCGTTAGTGGTAAGCATAATGATTTGGAGGAAGTAGGGAAAGATACCTACCACCATACGATGTTTGAGATGTTGGGGAACTGGAGTTTTGGTGATTATTTTAAGGAAGAAGCCATTACGTGGGCTTGGGAATTTTTGACAGACGTTTGTAAGATTGATAAAACAAGTCTTTATGTAACCGTTTTTGAGGGGAGTAAAGATGCTGATAATTTAGAGGAAGATGCGGAAGCATTAGCGCTTTGGAAAAATATTGTACCAGAATCTCAAATTCTTTTTGGAAATAAAAAGGATAATTTTTGGGAAATGGGAGATCAAGGCCCTTGCGGACCTTGTTCAGAAATTCATGTAGATATTAGATCGGCAGAAGAAAAAGCTAAAGTTTCTGGTGCATCATTAGTAAATAATGACCACCCACAAGTGGTAGAGATTTGGAATTTGGTATTTATGCAATACAACCGTAGAGCAAATGGCCAATTAGAATCTTTACCTGCAAAGCATGTAGATACAGGAATGGGCTTTGAACGTTTGTGTATGGTGATGCAAAACGTGCAATCTAACTATGATACGGATGTTTTTACACCTATCATTAGAGAGATAGAAGCTATTACAAATAATACGTATGGTAAGGATGAGAAGTTAGACATAGCAATAAGAGTGATAGCAGATCATATTCGTGCGGTATCTTTTTCTATATCAGATGGGCAATTGCCAAGTAATACAGGAGCGGGGTACGTAATTCGTAGAATTTTACGTAGAGCTATTCGGTATGGTTTTACGTTCTTAGATACTAAAGAACCATTTATGTACCGTTTGGTAAATGTTCTTTGTGATAGTATGGGGGCGGCCTTTCCTGAACTTAAAAGTCAGAAACAACTTATTGAAAATGTAATTAAAGAAGAAGAACATTCTTTCCTAAAAACTTTAGATCAAGGGCTGGTACTTTTAGATTCTATTATTGAAAGCGCCGCAAGCGAAACTATTGATGGTAGAAAAGCTTTTGAATTGTATGATACTTTTGGATTTCCAATAGACTTAACTGCACTTATTTTAAGTGAAAGAGGACTTCATTTAGATGAAAAAGGGTTTGAAGTTGCTATGGGAGAGCAGAAGAAGCGTTCGCGTTCTGCATCAGAAATATCGAAAGAAGATTGGACGGTGCTTTCTTCAGACTTAGAACAAGAGTTTATTGGGTATGATGTCTTACAATCTAACGTAAAACTAGTAAAATACAGAAAGGTTACTTCTAAAAAAGATGGGGAGCAATATCAAATTGTATTTAACTTAACTCCTTTCTACGCAGAAGGTGGTGGGCAAGTAGGAGATAAAGGATATTTAGAAGCGGCGAACGGAGACGTAATCTATATCCTAGATACAAAGAAAGAAAATAACGAAATTATTCACTTTGCTAAGAACCTTCCGAAAGATGTCAAAGAAACCTTTAAGGCGGTGGTTGATGAAAAGCAACGCAGAAGAACGGAAGCGAACCATACCGCAACACATTTATTACATCAAGCATTGCGTGAAATTTTGGGAACACATGTAGAACAAAAAGGGTCTGCGGTACATTCTAAATATTTACGTTTTGATTTTTCACACTTCTCTAAAGTGACTTCTGAGGAGTTAATTGAAGTTGAGAATTTTGTGAATGCACGTATTGAAGGGAATTTACCTTTGGAAGAGAGTAGAAATGTACCTATGCAAACGGCGGTGGAGCAAGGTGCTATGGCCTTGTTTGGAGAAAAATATGGTGATGCAGTAAGAACCATTCGCTTTGGAAAATCTATTGAGCTTTGTGGCGGTACGCATGTAAAAACTACGGCAGATATCTGGCATTTCAAAATTAAATCAGAAGGAGCTGTAGCCTCTGGGATTCGTAGAATTGAAGCGATAACTTCTGATGCAGTTAAAGATTTTTATACGGATAATAACAATACACTTTCTGAGGTTAAAGTGTTATTGAATAATAGTAAAGACCCTGTAAAGGCAGTAACTAGTTTACAAGAAGAAAATGCTAAACTAAAGAAAGAAGTAGAAGGTTTGTTGCGTGATAAGGCTAAGAATTTGAAAGGCGATTTGCTTACAGAGATTCAGAGCCTAGACGGAATTGATTTTCTGGCGAAGAAAGTAGATTTAGATGCTGCTGGGATCAAAGATTTGTCTTTTGAGCTAGGAAGCAACAAAGACAATTTATTCTTATTGCTAGCTGCTGAAAATGAGGGTAAAGCTTTATTGTCTTGCTATATTTCTAAAGAGTTAGTAGAAAAGAAAGGTTTAAGTGCGGTAACCGTAGTACGTGAATTAGGGAAACTAATTCAAGGTGGTGGCGGTGGCCAAGCGTTCTTTGCAACTGCTGGAGGTAAAAATCCAGGAGGGATCGTCGAAGCATTAGAGAAGGCAAAGAATTACGTAGCGTAATAGCGCATTCCGTTTTAAAGTTCACTTAGAAACGAATATTGATAACAATAAAAGGCTTAGTGATGTACCTTTGGGTAGGTACTAAGCCTTTTTTGATTTTTAAAAATGAAACTCCAAACTCAAATTCCCTTAACGAAAGCCAAGCATCAAATTGATTATAATAGTCAGTTGCTATTGTTAGGGTCTTGTTTTGTTGAAAATATAGGAGAAAAATTAACGTACTTCAAATTTCGATCCGTTCAAAATCCTTTCGGTATCCTATTTCATCCATTAGCCATTGAAAAATTAATTTCTAGGGCGATAACGAATACAGCATATACAGAAGATGAGGTGTTTTATTTGAATGATCGCTGGCAGTGTTATGATGCACATTCCGAATTATCAGCACCTACCAAAGAGGCCTTGTTGGATAATTTAAATAATAGCTTGGTTATCGTTAGGCAACAACTAGAAAAAGCAACGCACTTGATCATTACTTTAGGTACAGCTTGGGTGTACCGTGAGTTGCGTACAGATCGCGTAGTGGCCAACTGTCATAAAGTTCCTCAGGCATCGTTTTATAAAGAACTACTCTCGGTAATTGCTATTCAAGAAAGTCTAGAGCGTATTGTAGCGCTTGTAGCCAAAGTAAATAGTAAAGTTCAAGTCGTATTTACGGTATCACCGGTACGTCATTTAAAAGATGGCTTTGTAGCAAATCAACAAAGTAAAGCACACTTAATAACGGCTATTCATCAAGTAATACATACTTCAGGAGAAAAGAGCGCTTATTTTCCTAGTTATGAACTCATGATGGATGAGCTTCGGGATTATCGTTTTTATGCCGAAGATATGATACACCCTAATGCTGTGGCAATACGTTATATTTGGGAGAAGTTTAATGAAGTTTGGGTTTCTGATATGGCAAGCTCTGGGATGAAAGCGGTAGAAGCTATACAGAGAGGTTTAGTGCATAGACCTTTTGATCCGGAGTCAGATCAACATCAAAAATTTTTAAAAGCCTTAGAAGGTAAAATTGCGCATGTTCAGAAACAATATCCATTTATGAAATTTAGTCTATGAAAAACATCATTATAGGAGCTGTGGTTACATTAGCCTTGGTATTTATTTTTCGTTCTTGTTCCGATAGTTCAGAAGAAAAATCTATTCTAAAAGAAAACTCGATGCTTATCCAGGAGTCTATCAAAAATGTGTCAAAATTAGTAGTGACTGAGGGGCATTTTGCTGAGGTTTATAATTATAAAGATTCGCAACAACTTTTTGGCCCCTTAATTACGGCGGAGAAAAAAGCATTGGTAGTGGTAAATGCAGATGTTACTGTGTCTTATGATTTAAGTAAGATAGATTTTGAAGTGCAGGAAGAAACAAAAACGCTACTGATAAAAAGTATCCCTGAGCCAGAAATAAAGCTAAATCCAGATTTTGAGTATTATGATGTTACGGCAGATTATTTGAATCAGTTCAATGCCAATGACTATAATAAGATCAAGAAGAATGTACGTGCCTCTTTAATGAAAAAAGTAGAGAATTCTGCTTTAAAAACTAATGCGCAAAACAGGTTGTTAAGCGAACTCTCTAATTTCTATATCTTGACCAATTCGTTAGGGTGGACTTTAGAATATAAAGGAGAAACTGTAAATGGTAATTTACCAGATTTGATAAAAGGATAATTTATACCACCAAACTTTGATTCACCAATAATAGTCCGTCGTCTATTAAACGACCCACGCTAGGATTATTTTGTTTCACTTTTTCTAAATGCGCTAAAATTTCTGAGGCAAATTCCACGTCGTTATTAGATTTTGCTAATTCATACAGTTCTACAGAAAGTAACCAGTCCTTAGGGAAGTTGTGTTTCACTTCTTGAAAAACTTTATTCCTAGAAATTGTTGTGTTTTTGCCTTCTCTAAATTCTCTAATTTGTTGGTAGTATGTCTCTAGTAAGATGCTTTTGTCGTTTTTAGTAGGCTTTATAGTGGTGTTGGTCACCTTGTGGGTAATCAAATCAAAACTAGCTAAATCTGCAGGGCCATTAAATGCAGAAGCAATATTTTCTCCTATGGCCATATGGTATAAGCCGAAATTAGGAGTAAACAAAATAGTATCACCGTAGGTCACGGTACAATTGTCAAAGGTGATTAGTATAATTTCTCCTCGTAAATTACGTGTCCCTGTGATAATTTCTCCTTGAACCTTTATGCCGCCTTCAAATTCTAGATGGATAGTTTGCCCTTCAAAAATGTTATAGGCTTTTAAATCCCTAGGACTCATATCTTCAATAGCAAGGTTAATACCTTTAAGTTTTCCTATAGGAGACCCAAAACCTTGAGCATGGTGTTTGGTGCTATGACCCACGAGTTCTTTTTCGCGGTACGACAGTGCTGTTTTGCCTTTGGTTTGAAAATAAACGGGTTTGTTTTCAAACTCAATAACCTGTTCAAAATTACCAGAAATCTGAATCCCCGTACTCAATTCAATAGTCCCTAAATCTTTTGAATTGATCAGTTTTTTGATTCCTGATAAACCTCCTTTTCGCAGCGCCATAGTATTAGCAAATTCTTCTAACACCTGACTTAGAAATGCAAAATCTGGAGTCACAAAAAGTTGAGGTTGTGGTTTTGTGATATCAAAAGAAGTATGTGCTGCCTCTATAGAATAGGGAATTTTTTTAACATCATCCGTCATACACCAAGCACTTTCTCCGATAGAAGAAAGTAGGCCTGCCCCGTAAATTTTAGGATTGTCAACAGTACCAATTAAGCCATACTCCACCGTCCACCAGTGCAAATTACGGATCAACGCAATCTCACTAGGTTCTCCCATGTTTTGTTGTAAGTCTTCAATTAGTTTTTCAGCAACATCAATCTCATTTTGTGGTGTGCCATGAGCTTCTTTGATAATAGAAAGATGGCGCACAGCTTCATACAATTCATAATCTTTAGCGCTAGAGATCGCTTTACAACCAATCTCTCCAAATCTTCTTAAGTATTCTGCGTATTCAGGATTAGCAATAATAGGCGCATGACCTGCTCCTTCATGGATAATATCTGGTGCAGGAGTGTATTCAATATGTTCTAACTGCCGAATGTCTGAAGCAATGACAAGCACATTATATGCTTGAAACTCCATAAATGCAGAAGGCGGTATGAATCCGTCTACCGCAACGGCAGCCCAACCAATTTCCTGTAGAATACGATTCATCCCATACATGTTAGGAATGTCATCAATAGAAATCCCTGTTTTGTTGAGTCCGTCTAAATAGGACTTATGGGCAACCTTACTTAAATAATCTACATTTTTTCGCATTACATAACGCCATACAGCCTGATTGATAGCGGTGTAGTCACTATAATCCTGTGGCTTTATAAATTGCCTTAAGTGCACTGGTAGTTTATCTAAAATAGGGTTACTCTCGTAAGACATAATTCATATTTATTTCGGATTAAAGATACAAAATATAGTACAGATAAGTAGGTGTGATTTTACTGTGGTTAGGGCACAAAAAAAGCAGAACATAGGTTCTGCTTTCAATGTAATTTTTAAGAATAACAATTTTTTAATTAGAGGCCATTGGTGGATAAGCTTTTAATATCTCGGTAACAAATTTTTGAATCCGTTCTTCTTTCTTTTCTATATTTTTGGTTTGGTATAATGCACCAACACCTTTTCCTTGCCATACCAATTGCTTGTCTTTGGCGTCAATAAGATCAATATATAAAGAGCCCTCTGTACGGGTACTTACTTGGTTGCCATACATATTTTGTCCTCCCCAGAAATAAGGATTCCAACCCCATCCAAAGCCACCGCCCCAGTAATTATTGTAAATATCTACTTGTTCTCTTTCTTTAGTAAAAATGCTTACCAATATATCTGGGTTCTCAGATTTAGAAAAACCTCTAGCAGTCATTTCAGCTTCAATGGCATATAGAATTCTTTTCTTATCTAAATCAGAAATCTGAGCTTTATCAACACCCGTTTTATAAAATGCGTATGTTTTATAGGTGTTAAAATCTGCTTTTTTATCATAATCTGCCATTACACGGACAGAACTGCAGGAACTTAGAATAAGAAGCGCAAAAATAGGCAGGGCTAAAATTTTAAATGTTTTCATAACAAATTTTATTATAGGGTTATTATTATATTCTGATAAGTCTAAATATCAATAATCATGCCGAAAGAGCCTGATTTAGTTGTACTTATTGGTTTTAGAACTATAGCCATATGGACAATGTCTACAACCACTTTCGCAACAGTATCCCCGTTTTAAATGGTACTGGGCGGTAAAAACTTTGTATCCTTGCTCCGAAAGGTAAAAGTCACCTTCTTCTATGGGGATAATTTTTTTCATCATAATACATCCAATTCCTGTAAATTTAATTCTTCTTTGCGGATTATAGAATTTAAAATAATTTTTAACGTTAATTTTAATAGTAGCCTAAAAACAAGATTCAATTCTTCTACAACACCCCTAAAAAGAGTTGTGGCACGTTTTTAGCTTTGGTAAAGTATAGATTGTAATAATTAAGAATGATTTTAGTTTCAAGACTTTTTTTTGTAAAGAATTACGTAGGCTTAACACTTTGGCCTTTTATTATTCTAAAGGATGATGCGTTAAAGAAAGATACGATTCTTATCAATCATGAAAAAATTCACCTAAAGCAGCAAACAGAATTATTGGTGGTATTTTTCTACGTACTGTATCTCATAGAATGGAGCATTAGGTGTGTCTGTTATCTCAACTCGTACAAGGCGTATAAGAATATTAGTTTTGAGCGAGAGGCGTATGCCAACGAACGAAATTTAAATTATCCTACAGAACGCAAAGCATTCAGCTTTATTAAATATCTTTGAGTTTCTTAAAAACGAATGGTGGTAAGCAGAAATCAAAAGGTAGAACTTCCAATTTTAAATGATAAAAAGGTTACTCTTTACATGAAAAGGGAAGATCAGCTTCATCCATTCATCTCGGGGAATAAATTTAGAAAACTTAAGTATAATATAGAAGCCGCTAAGAAAGCCGGATTAAAAACGGTACTTACCTATGGGGGCGCTTATAGCAACCATATTGCCGCAACTGCATTTGCAGGGAAAGAATATGGCTTTAATACAATAGGGATTATTAGGGGAGAAGAATTAGTGCAGAAGTGGCAAGAGAATCCTACCTTAAGATTTGCCCATGCTAACGGCATGCAATTTAAATTTGTCACCAGAGAAGGGTATAGAGTTAAAGAAGAGGCGGGGGCTATTGCCTCTTTAGAAAAAGAGTTTGGACTATTTTATCGCATTCCCGAAGGTGGTACCAACCAATTAGCAGTGCAGGGCTGTGAAGAAATAGTACATGCTGGCGATTCAGATTTTGATGTGCTCATTACCTGTGTAGGAACTGGAGGTACAATTTCAGGAATTATCAATTCTTCTAAGGATCATCAGGTTATAATAGGTTTTCCTGCTTTAAAAGGCGATTTTCTAAAAAAAGATATTTGTAAATTTACAGCGAAATCTAACTGGGATTTAGAAACAAATTATAATTTTGGCGGATATGGCAAGATCTCAGAAGAGTTAATTGTTTTTATTAATGACTTTAAAAAGAAGACTGCCATCCCATTAGATCCTATTTATACAGGAAAAATGATGTTCGGAGTGGTAGATATGATTGCCAAGAACCACTTTAAAGAAGGAACTAAAATATTAGCCATCCATACAGGTGGTCTGCAAGGCATTACCGGGATGAATAAAGTTTTAAAAAATAAAAATTTACCATTACTAGAATTATGATTAAAAAAATAACACTTCTCTTAGTACTTGTTTTTTTTGCTGCCTGCAAGTCGCATAAAAGAACAGTGGCTACCACTAAAAAGCAAGGACCATATACGAGTACAACAGACACTAAGGCGGCAGATGCTAGTACAGCGGATAAGGACATTTACCTTCTTCCAGAAGATTCCGGAAAGTTTATAGATTTTCCTATAAGTTCTGTTCAAGAATATATCAATACATTTTCTGAAATAGCGCAGTTTGAAATGAAGGCTTACGGGATTCCGGCAAGTATTACACTTGCTCAGGGTATTCTAGAAAGCGGTTACGGACGTAGTACGTTGGTAAAGAAGACCAATAACCATTTTGGAATTAAATGCCATACGGGTTGGGAAGGCGATTTTGATTATCATGATGATGATGAGAAAGGAGAATGCTTTAGAAAGTACAACCACCCTATGTATTCTTTTAGAGATCACAGTATATTCTTAACTTCAAGAGCACGGTATTCCTTTCTTTTTGACTTAGATAATGACGATTATAGAGGTTGGGCACATGGATTAAAGCAGGCTGGTTATGCTACAGATAGAAAGTATCCTAGTAAACTAATTTCATTTATTGAGCAATATGATTTGCACCAATATGATAAGTTAGTTAATAACCAAGGATACGTCAGCAAGAAACAACCAAAGACCTACGACTATAAAACACACGTAGTTCAGAAGGGCGATACCTTATATTCTATTTCTAGAAAGTATTTTGTATCCGTAGAAGAACTAATGAAAATAAATAAAATGAACTCTAGCAATTTAGCTATTGGTCAACAACTGGTTGTAAAATCAGTAAAAAAATAGAGAACAACATGCTATATAAAAGAAGTAGTGAACTTTTTAATGAAGCCCAAGAATATATTCCTGGCGGTGTAAACTCTCCAGTAAGAGCTTTTAAAGCGGTAGGCGGAACACCAGTTTTTGTAAAAGAAGCTAAAGGAGCTTATTTCACAGATGAAGATGGTAATAAATTTATAGATTATATCGCATCATGGGGTCCATTAATATTAGGCCACGCTTATGAGCCTGTTATAAATGCAGTCATTGAAAAAGCTAAAAAAGGAACCTCTTTTGGGATGCCAACAGAAATAGAAACGGAATTGGCAAAATTGGCAGTTTCTATGGTGCCTAATATTGATAAAATTAGATTTGTAAATAGCGGTACAGAAGCATGTATGAGTGCGGTACGTTTAGCTAGAGGATATACAGGAAAAGATAAAATCATTAAATTTTCTGGTTGTTACCACGGGCATTCAGACTCTTTCTTAATTCAAGCGGGTAGTGGAGCCGTTACTTTTGGTAGTCCTAATAGTCCAGGGGTAACAGAAGGTACAGCAAAAGATACCTTATTGGCTAATTATAATGATTTAGAGAGTGTCCAAACTTTAGTGGATGCTAATAAACGAGAAATTGCAGCGATAATTATTGAACCGATTGCGGGGAATATGGGATGCATTATTCCTCAAGAAGACTTTATGAAAGGCTTGAGAGCGCTGTGTACAAAAGAAGGTATTCTTTTAATTTTTGATGAGGTCATGACCGGCTTTAGATTGGCGAAAGGTGGTGCTCAAGAAGTGTTGGGGATTAATGCAGATATTGTAACCTTTGGAAAAGTAATTGGAGGTGGGCTTCCTGTAGGAGCTTTTGCTGCACGTAATGAAATTATGGCAAAATTAGCGCCAGACGGACCCGTATATCAAGCAGGAACATTAAGTGGTAATCCTTTAGCAATGAGTGCTGGTTTGGCAATGCTAACAGCTTTAAATACCAATCCTAATATCTTTAGAAGCCTTGCCGATAAAACAGCATACTTACACAAAGGATTAGAAAAGGTATTGAAAGATAACGGTATTAAACATCAGATCAATAGATTTGGTAGTATGATTTCTGTGCACTTTACTGCGACTCCTGTAGTAGATTTTGCTTCATCTGCAGAAGGCAATAATGAGACGTTCAAAAAATATTTTCATGGCATGTTACGCAACGGTATCTATTTACCGCCAAGTGCTTTTGAGAGTTATTTTTTAAATGACGCCTTATCTTATGAAGATTTAGATGCAACGATAAAAGCTTTAGAGAGTATCGTAGACGAATTGAAATAGAATACATACTATTTAGAATATAAAAAAAAGAGAGGCAATTTGCCTCTCTTTTTTGTTTACAATCAGATAACTTATTCTTAAACTATAGTACCATTCTACTTCAGATTTATTTATAATCTTTGAATGTCTTGATGACGCGCTATTTAAATGCAACTATAGAAAATAATTGGATAAAAAAGTAACTACAATTTTTTTATCCATTCACTATAGTTAATTTGGTTGGGATCAATTAAACCCAAAAATGAATGAAAGTATTATATGCAATTCAAGGAACCGGAAATGGCCATTTAAGTAGAGCTCGCGATATTATTCCAATTTTATTAAAGAAAGATATAGAGCTAGATCTTTTGTTGAGTGGTACACAGGCCGATATTGATATTCCGTATCCTGTTAAATACCAATTCCAAGGTTTAAGTTTTATTTTTGGAAAGAAGGGAGGGGTAGACCTATGGAAAACCTACATTAGAGCCAATTCAAGGAGACTTCAAAAAGAAATTAAGAGTTTGCCCATTGAAGACTATGATCTTATTATAAACGATTTTGAACCAGTTTCTGCTTGGGCATGCAAGCTAAAGAATAAACCCTGTATCAGTGTCAGTCATCAGGCCGCAGTTTTAATGAAGGGCAGTCCTAAGCCTCACAAGCCAGATCCGTTAGGGCATTTGATATTAAGACGCTATGCACCTACCACAAAACAATACGGGTTTCATTTTAGCAATTTTAATCCGAGTATTTATACGCCTGTTATTCGTCAAGATATTCGTAATGCTAAAGTTGAAGTAAGGAATCACTATACAGTGTACTTACCTTCCTATAGCGATGAAAAAATATTAAAAATGCTTTCAAAAGTGCCTGATGCTACTTGGGAAGTGTTTTCAAAACATAATAAGGAATTGGTAACTTGTGGTAATGTGACAATTAAGCCTATTACAAATGATGCATTTATAGCAAGTATGGCTGCGAGTTTAGGTGTATTGTGTGGAGCTGGCTTTGAAACGCCTGCAGAAGCACTATTCTTACGTAAAAAGCTTTTGGTAATCCCTATGAAAGGGCAATACGAACAACAGTGCAACGCTGCGGCTCTTAAAAAATTAGGAGTTCCTGTGATGCGTTCTTTAAAGACAAAACATTTAAGACGCATAAAAAAATGGATTGCCAATGACACGAGAGTAGTAGTTAACTATCCTGATCTCACAGAAGAAATAATAGATACTGTACTATCAGAGAATTTGAAGCCACGCTAATGAAGACTAAGAATAACACTTCAAAAAAAACTAAGTTCACGAGTAAGAAGTTCGGAGAAGATTTTGTTTGGGGAGTTTCTGTGGCGGCATATCAGATTGAAGGTGCTCATGACAAGCATGATAAAAGTCCTTCTATCTGGGATAGTTTTACAGATCAAATAGGCGTAATTCATAAAGGTGAAAATGGCAATACCGCCTGCGATTTTTATCATAAGTATAAGGAAGATATTTTGCTAATGAAAGCCATGAATATTCCTAATTTCAGATTTTCGCTCTCATGGTCTAGGTTATTGCCAATGGGTACTGGAGAAGTAAGTGAAAAAGGAATACAGTTTTATAATGAGGTGATAGATTTTTGCTTGGAACAAAAGATTACTCCTTGGGTAACGCTTTATCATTGGGATCTTCCTCAGGTTTTACAAGACCAAGGTGGTTGGACTAATAGAGCAATAGTGTCATGGTTTGAGAATTTCACGAAGGTCTGTGCCACTCATTTTGGAGACCGTGTAAAACACTGGATGGTGTTGAATGAGCCGATGGTATTTACAGGGGCAGGTCATTTTCTAGGGGTGCATGCACCTGGGCTTAAAGGCTTAAAAAATTTTTTACCAGCTATTCATCATGCGGTATTATGCCAAGCGGCAGGAGGTAAACTGCTAAGAGCATTGGTGCCTAATGCTGTAATTGGCACCACATTTAGCTGCTCTTATATTACTCCTATTGATAAGAAAAAGAAAAATGTTTTAGCAGCAGAAAAAGCAGATGCTTTATTAAATAGATTATTTATAGAGCCTTCATTAGGTTTAGGATATCCTGCAGCAGCGGCACCTGTTCTTAAAAAGCTAAATAAATACATACAGCCAGGAGATCTTGAAGATGCGGTTTTTGAGTTTGATTTTATTGGAATTCAGAACTACACCAGAGAAGTGGTAAAGCACAGTTATTTTGTACCTTATTTAAGTGCTAAAATAATTGAAGCGAATAAGCGCAACGTACAGACTACCGTAATGAATTGGGAGGTTTACCCTAAGAGTATCTATAAAATGATTAAGAAGTTTAATGGATATGAAGGAGTGAAAAAAATTATTATAACAGAAAATGGCGCTGCATTTGAAGATAATGTGGCCAATGGTTTTGTAAATGATATAGAACGAAGAAACTTTTTTAAGCAGTATTTGAGGCAAGTATATAAAGCCAAGGAAAAAGGATTAAAGATAGATGGTTACTTTGTGTGGACTTTGATGGATAATTTTGAATGGGCAGAAGGTTATAAACCGCGATTTGGACTTGTTCATGTTAATTTCGAAACTCAAAAAAGGATTATAAAATCTTCTGGGAAATGGTTTGCTAAGTTCTTGAAACCCTAAAAAGTAAAAAGTCGATATGGCTATCGACTTTTACACTTAACTAAACGTACAAAAACGGCCTAATCATTATTTCTATCTTCATTGTTTTTGTGCCCTTTTTTTTCACCTTTTTGGTGCTTACCTTTTCTGCCTTCTCTATTGCGATGATGAGACATCTTTTCCCATTTCTCAAATTGCTCTTTGGTTAAAACAGATTTCATTTTCTTTTTTTGCTCAATTCTTTGGTCAAGCATTTTAGATTGCATATCATAACGCTGCTCAGAACTGAGATTCTTAGTGGTCCCAGTTTCTCTAGCTTGTTTACGTGCTTTCATTTTTGCTAGACGCTCCGTAGCATGCTCTAATTCTAAAACGTACACTTTTGCTTGCTGACTCTCAGTTAAATCCAAGGCTAATGTCATTTTTTTAGTAGACAATGTCGCCATTTGATCTGGAGTCATCTCACTCTTCATTTCTCTTTTCTGTGCAAAGGCATTTAATCCTATAAATAGCACAAGAACTCCTATTACTTTTTTCATGTTTAAAAATTTAAATTACTTTACCTTTTGACTGATACATTGTTAAAAGGTTTAATAATTTACTTTTATTTAACACAAAAGCCAATACATTACGTATTGGCTGTCGTTTTTAATAGCTAATGTTTAGTTGGTTACATTTCAATTATCAGCTCGCTCTAAATCATCTGTATTTTCCATATCAGATAACTGCATAGTAGCAAAGTTATCATCGCTAGACAATGAGTTGTTTTTGTTTTGTTCTTCTAGACTATAATATAGAATAGAACATAAGACAAATGCTAAAAAGAAAAGTAGGCTTTTAAGTTTCGGGGTCATCATATCATTCGTTTATAGAATACAAATGTAAGAAAATACACACATATATTGAAAATATGTTGTGAGAACTGGTTTAATTGTAGGTCTAACTATCAATAGCTGTAGACAACTATGTCTGGAGGTTAATTGAAGATCAAAAAAAAGGTGTGAATTTTAATTCACACCTTTGATAGTATTTTCAATACGTATTGGTTTTAATACTTATTCAAGGAAACTGTATTTTTTTGAGATATTTCTGTTTGAGAACTAGAGAAATCAGTACTTGTGCTTGATGAGCTGTCTGTAACAGTGTAGACCAAACATGCAATGATTAATAGTGCGAAATATACGATGCTTTGAATTCTTTTTGTCATAATTTGGGGGTTTAAAGCGATACTCAAAACTAAGAAATTGTTCCCTTTATCGTTTTATCAATGTTGTCAAATGCAGATTTGTATAGGTCAAATCCGCATTTGAGTAGTTTAACATTTTTATTTTGGGTCTAAAATCTGATCAATACGTACCACAGCATCTTGTAAATGATATTTACTCATACTATCAGACGTTCTACCAATAGCAGCATTTATTGCACGTTTTAAAATATTCAATTCGGCTCTAGCTACGGAACGTACATCTGATTGGCTTGTATTAAGCGGCGTAGATTTTACATACGGACTAGATCTTCTACTTTTTGTTTGAGATTCAGCCGTCATTAAATAAGCTAAGCGATCAATATGTGCTTTTTGTAAATTTCTACGGTAGGTATCAATTTTACTCCCTCTTGATAATTCTGACCAGATCCCTGTTCTAAGATCTTTCATCATAGCAGTTAAGGAATAAGACTCTTTGCCATTTATAGTTTCATTCTCTATGATACGGGCAATTTTTCCAAGACTTAAAATATTATCTAAAGTTCTAACTTGTATAGATCGTAAGCGTTCAATAGAACCAGAATATTCAATTTTATTAAATATGTCTTGGTCCAATAACCATTCTGGGGTGGTAAATAATTCTTTTTGAACAAAAGCTAAACTATTTTTTTGACGCTCTTTGGCAACAGGCGTATATACTGCTCCTTCTTGATCAAAAGTTTTATAATTCTCATAAACACCTCCTATATTATTAGAAACATGTCCCATGTAACGGTTGTACTGTGAAAGTACTTGCTCATAAAGCGTACCTAAATCGTCATATTTTTTACCGTCTTCGGCAATCCATGTTGCTAAATTTGGAACGATACGCTTTAAGTTTGCAATACCGTAAGTACTCGCTTTAACGGCATCGTCTCCTAAATCTTCTGTTTGAGAACTTGGATCTACCACATCACCTGCTTGTTGGTGACCAAATCTATATAAAGGATCTCCTGCATGCGCTAAGATCCACTGATCTAGAACAGACTTTTCTTCTTCAGCATTCTTATCTGAAATTGGTCGGTAACCCCAACTAATAGCATATTTATCATAAATGCCAATCTCTGGCATTAATGCAACACCTTCATCGCCTGGTTGTGCTACATAATTAAAACGAGCATAATCCATAATAGAAGGTGCCGTCCCGTATTTTTTAGTAAACGCTGCAGAACGAAGAGAATCTACTGGGTATGCAACACTACTTCCCATGTTATGAGGTAACCCTAAAGTGTGTCCTACTTCATGAGAGGATACAAAACGAATTAATCTACCCATAACTTCATTTTTGAACTTAACGCTTCTAGCGTCTTCATTTATGGCTGCAGTTTGTACAAAATACCAATTGCGCAATAAAGTCATTACATTATGATACCAATTGATATCAGATTCTAAGATCTCACCAGTTCTAGGATCACTTACGTGAGGACCGTTAGCATTAGGAATAGGAGAAGCTAAATACCGTACTACAGAATACCGAACATCTTCAGGAGACCATTCAGGATCTTCTTCTTTACTCGGTGGATCTTTAGCAATAATAGCATTTTTAAAACCTGCAGCTTCAAAAGCTACTTGCCAATCTTCAATACCTTGCTTAATAAATGGCACCCATTCTTTTGGTGTAGCACGGTCTATATAGTATACAATTTGTTTTTTTGGTTCAACAAGTTCCCCATTTTTAAACTTTTCAAGATCTTCATCTTTTACTTCAAGTCTCCAACGGTCTAAGAAGGTTACTGTTTTACTTTCTTGAGCATCTAAACCATAATCTACTTGACCACGAGCAAACCAACCTACACGTTCGTCATAGTAACGTTTTTTCATAGGCTCTGCAGGTAGTAAAATCATAGAGTTATTAATCTCAATAGAAATAGAACCTAAATCACCATTAGAAGGTGCAGCACTTGCTAAATATGTTTTTACATGTCTAGCTTCAATATTTAAAGGGTAACTTTTAACAGATTCTACATAGCTTCTGTCATTATCTAAACGAGAAACCTTAAATCTTTTTCTGTAAAAGTCAGGCATTCCCAAGGCATTTACATCTTTTTCAAATAAATCTCCTACTTCAATTACAGTAGCAGGGTTTATTGAATCTTTTTTAAGTGCTTTTATGTCAAAAGCGTATAAAACAGGCTCAAAATTAGAATTTACAACAGCCTCATGTACCGGTAAAGAATCTGCTGCAATAACATCGTAAGAAACGACACGTAGTAATACTTTTTTATCTTTCTTCTCCCAACGTAATACTTGGGTGTTAATTTTTCCGCCACCAAAACCAAGTCCGTTGGCTGTTTTGGAAATACGGCTCACCATTAACATTTCTTTATTAAAGAGAGAGTCTGGAATTTCATAAAAGAATTTGCTGTCAACTTCATGAACATCAAAAAGTCCTTTGTCGGTTTTAGCTTCTTTTGTGATTACTTTTTCATAAGCTTCAATGCCTCCTTTTTTAGGCTTGCCTTGATCGCTTTTTTGCTCTGATTTATTTTTCTTCTTTTTGAAAATTTGAGCTTCGGTTGTAGAAAAACAACCTACGAGAGCGAGAACAAGGAGTGCCCGCTTCATGAGAGTTTTGAACATTTTGTATGATAGTTTAATTAGTCTTTCGTAAATAACGAAAATAAAAATTAAATTTTCGTTAACGATATCTTAATCTGATGAGCCTAAATGTTAACTATAAACTATGCTATTGTTTGATTTTCAATCGATTAATTTAACTTGTTGTTGTTATATTGTTAATTATTCATGAAATGTGTAACATTTTAAGAATTAAAGCGTCTCTTTGGTATATTCAATAATATTTGCAAACAGCGTAAAAAGTTAGTTATTGGAATTAGTCGACTCAAAGCCCTTGATGTATCAGGGGCTTTGTTTCGTTTTAAAACCTATGGAAGTGGTTTCAGAACAAAAAAAAAGGAAAGAGCCTTTTACGGTCTTTCCCTTTACTTATAAATAGAACTGAATTGTTATTCTTTTAGTGCAGCAATTAAATCAGTTTCTGTTTTGGTAACTTTTAATACGCCCATTTTTCCTAAAGCTTTTATGCTCTTATCCCAAGCTTTATTACTTAAATCTGCTTCAGCTTTAAGAACAGCTAATGGCATTTCTCGCTTCTTTTTTAAGATTTCGAAAATTATTTTTTCATTATCAGAAAGTTCTAAAGCTTTTTTCTCTGGTCTCATTTGTGGGAAGAATAATACTTCTTGTATTGATGAATTATTAGTCATCAGCATGACCAAGCGGTCAATACCAATACCAATACCAGCAGTAGGAGGCATACCATATTCCAAAGCACGAATAAAATCTTGATCTATAAACATAGCTTCATCATCTCCTTTAGCAGATAATTTCAATTGCTCTTCAAAACGTTCTCTTTGATCTATAGCATCGTTTAACTCCGAATAGCAATTTGCTAATTCTTTTCCATTTACCATTAGCTCAAAACGCTCCGTAAGTGCAGGATTATCTCTATGCTGTTTGGTAAGCGGACTCATTTCTTTAGGGTAATCGGTAATAAATGTTGGTTGAATATATAAGTGCTCACATTTTTCTCCGAAGATTTCATCAATAAGTTTTCCTACCCCCATTGTTTCGTCTACTTCTAATCCTAATTTTTTACCAACTTCTCTTAATTCTACTTCATCCATACCGGCAACATCATATCCTGTATGCTCTTTTATAGCTTCAAGAATGGGTACTCTAGGGTACGGAGCTTTAAATTCTATTTCATTTTTACCCACAGTAACTTTTGAAGTATCATTAGCGTCTATAGCTACTTTCTCTAAAAGTTGCTCTGTCATATCCATCATCCAATTGTAATCTTTGTAAGCAACATAAAGTTCCATTACTGTAAATTCTGGATTATGGGTACGGTCCATACCTTCATTTCTAAAATCTTTAGAAAATTCATAGACCCCATCAAAACCACCAACAATTAGTCTTTTTAAATAAAGCTCGTTCGCAATACGTAAGTATAACGGAATATTTAATGCATTGTGGTGTGTTAGAAACGGGCGCGCAGATGCACCACCAGGAATGGGTTGTAGGATAGGAGTTTCTACTTCTAAATATTCGCGATCATTAAAAAACTGACGAATACTATTTGTGATTTTAGTTCTTTTAATGAAAGTTTGCTTTACAGACGGATTTACGATTAGATCTACGTAACGCTGACGGTAACGTAATTCCGGATCATTAAATTCATCATGCACTTTACCATCAGGATCAACTTTAGGTAAAGGTAACGGGCGTAAAGATTTACAAAGAATAGTAAAGTCTTTTACGAGTACCGTTTTTTCTCCTACTTGAGTGGTAAAAAGCTCTCCTTCTACACCAATAATATCACCTAAATCTGTTAATTTTTTAAAGATGTCATTGTATTTAGAATGATCATCTTCAGGGCAAATTTCATCTCTATTAAAATACAATTGCACACGCCCTTCACTATCTTGTAAAGCGGCAAAAGAAGCTTTTCCTTGTATTTTTTTACGCATTAAGCGACCGGCAACAATTACCTTTTTACCTTCTTCATAGTCAGTTTTAATACTTTTTGAAGTTGTATCTACTGGGTATAAAGCAGCAGGATAAGGATCAATACCTAATTCTCTTAATTTGGTTAATTTATCTCTTCGGATTACCTCTTGTTCTGTGAGTTGCATTTTTCTACTTATTAAGGCTGCAAATATAGGTACAATGCTCCAATTCATCAATCTGAAAAAAAGTAAATATTACTAAATATCATTTTTATTAAAATACTGTAACATATATTTAGCTTTATCGTCTAATAGATAGATACATTCATCAATCAAAATCAATCACAATGAGTATTTGGAGAGTTCTTTTAGCTATTTTTTTCCCACCGCTAGCCGTAATTGGTAAAGGTTGTGGTTCTATTGTTATCGTTTTTTTATTAACTCTTTGCGGGTGGGTGCCAGGCGTTATTGCGGCTTTAGTTATCTTAAATAACCCCGATAATTAGTTTCGTATAATTTAGGTCTTTGTATCTTTGTAGCGATGAATAAGTTTGTTGTACATAAAGATTTAGGGCTAAAAGACTATAAGGAAACTTGGGATTACCAAGAGGCACTTTTTAAGTCTATTATAGCAACTAAAATTAGAAATAGAAGAGAAGAATTAACACTTGAGACTACAAATTACCTTCTTTTTGTAGAGCATCCTCATGTCTATACTTTAGGAAAAAGTGGTGATATGGGTAATCTTCTTATTGATGAAGCTCAACTAGAAGCAAAAGGTGCTACCTTTTACAAGATAAATAGAGGAGGGGATATTACTTATCATGGTCCAGGACAAATTGTAGGGTATCCGATTTTAGACTTAGATAATTTTTTTACGGACATTCACAAGTACCTTCGTTTCCTAGAAGAAGTAGTTATTCTAACCTTACAGGAGTATGGTCTTGAAGCGGAGCGCTCTGAAGGAGAAACAGGGGTTTGGCTCGATGTGGGCACCCCCTTCGCTCGTAAAATATGTGCCATGGGAGTCAGGGCTAGTAGATGGGTAACCATGCATGGTTTTGCACTAAATGTAAATGCAGATTTAGGGTATTTTGATTTAATGATACCTTGTGGAATAAAAGATAAAGCAGTGACTTCTTTAAATGTAGAATTAGGACAAAAAGAAGTAGCTATGGAAGAGGTGAAAGAAAAGCTGTTAAAGCATTTTTCTGTTTTATTCGAGGCAGAATTTATACAAGAAAAAACCGAGGCCTAGACCTCGGTTTTTTCTTGTATTGTAGTTTACATATCTTTAATAAGTTAAACCAAAATGATCCATAACTTCGTGATAGTCCATTTTAGAAAAATCTGTATTATCTTTTGCAGTTAGTCCAGAAGGGATGAGGATATAACGAAAAGAGCTCAAATAAGGTTCGCCTACACCGGTGCCAGTTGTACTGTCACAAAATATGCTCAAACCTATACTCTCTAGGTATAGCCAAGCAAAATTTTCACCTAAAAACGGAAAGTTAACAGGAACACTCCAGATTTCAGATCCTCTTTTTCCATAGATAATAACGACACCGGTATCTATAATAGCTGGAGTTATTTCTGAATCTGTAACAATGGTTGTTCTTCTAGTGCTGTCTGTATCTCCGTCAAAAGTTGCTTCAATCCATGGAGACGTAATTACATTCGCATTTCCATCGGCACCATCTTCTCCGTTAGATCCATCTGTGCCATCTGTTCCATCTGTTCCATCTGTGCCATCTGTTCCATCAATACCAGCTATACCTTGTGGTCCTATTGCTCCGTCTTCGCCATCATCACCTGAGCATGATACGATTGCTATAGCACAAATGGCCATTAAAAATAATTTTGTGTTTAAAATTGCATTTTTCATGATTTATAATTTTATATAGTTTACTGTTAATGATAGATGCCTAAAAAGGTTAAGAAAGTGGTTTTGTTTTTTAATTAAAATTTTATTTAGAAGGCAAAAAGAGCCCCGATATAGATCGGAGCCCTTTTACGCATAAGTGGCAATAGTTTAATCATCTAAGCCAAAATGGTCTATAATTTGCCAATAGTCCATTTTAGAAAAATCTGGTTGATTTGATTTACTAGCAGTTGACGAAGGAATAATAATATAGCGTACTTCTGAAAAGTCATTATACACTTCCATGGAACTATCAATGGAATTGGCAATAAATCGTATACTAGTGGTAGCGGGTCTAATATTAAAATAGTACGATTTGTTTCGGAATACAAAAGGAATGCTAATTGTGGAAGTACCGATTTTTCCAAAAGCAAATACAGCCGACGAATCCATGGTTTCTTGTGTTATCTTACTGTCAACAATCTCGAAACTATCAAATGAAGAAGCAGTTGATGAGAATTCGGAAAGCGTCCAACCAGAATCCATTACATTCGCATTGCCATCTTCTCCGTTAGTGCCATCGGTTCCATCAGTACCAGCTACGCCTTGTGGCCCAATGGCGCCGTCTATACCATCATCACCCGAGCATGACATGATTACTACGGCACAAATGGCCATTAAAAATAATTTTGAGTCTAAAATTGTGTTTTTCATGATCTGAAATTTTATATAGTTTTTTTTAATGATTTAAATTTGAATAGGTTAACATCGCTAAAAAGAAAAGCTGGAATTATTTTTTCTTTTTATCACTTTTACCAGCCAGGTACATAGGCTAGTTTATGCAACTATTGGGGATCAGCGCTATGCTTATTCCAAAAATGATTTCGTCCACTTCATAAGATCCCGTAATTAATATGCCGTGTGGTTTGTAGCGAATAGAAACATTTATTAAATTAAAAGTTCGCAGTTGTGATTCGGGAATATTCCATGTTAATTTGACTTGGTTTTCATCAATTTTTTTTGAATCATTTCTTTTTGGGTAAATCAATACCTCAAAATTATTTCCAAAATTCCTGTTGAAATTCTTGTCACTCCTTAATAGCAAACCGTTAGACCTTAAATAATTTTGTTCAACCATTACAAGATTTGTTGCAGCATAACGCGCATCAATAGCTCTTACTGGTGTCAAGTTTCTTGGCGGAAATATTGCTGTTAATCCCATATTTATAGTGTAGCAGAGCTTGCCAGATGATATATGTTTTTTTATAGTTTCTAGGTTTAGATTTCCATCTAAGAGGCTGGGATTAATAGGGGTTTTGGAGGGGATTTTTATGTTCTCATTTCGTATCTGTGCTGAGGAAACCGATATTCCTGTCAATACTATCGCTATAATTAAAATTAAGTTTTTCATGATTCGAAATAATTTTTAGTTTAAATTTTTATAAATTCTACGCGTCTATTATTGGCCTTTCCTTTAGTGGTGTCATTATTGTCAACGGGTTGAGTATCGCCTTTTCCTTCGGTTTGCAATCTATTTTCATCAATATTGAATTGCGTACTTAATGCAGTTTTCACCGCAATAGCACGATTTTTAGAAAGGTGCAGATTATGGGTCTTATTGCCATCAGTATCTGTATGACCAATAATCTTTAACTTAAGGGTTATATCGTTTTGTAAAGCTTCTGCAAGTTGTTGTAGAACACCATATGATTCTGGTTTGATGTTATCCGAGCCTGAATTAAATAATATTCCTGTAGTTGAGTATTTACCATGTTCTAGCAACTGATTTCTTAAGTCTGAACCTCCCTGAGCAATTTTTATATTATTTATAAAAACATGGTCTATGCCATCACGAATGTCTCTTGGGTGCAGTTTAAAGGAAATGATATTATCTGGAATTAATCTAGGTACATCGATGGCTTTATTTTCGTTAACCCACATTCTGAACCTAGTTTTATTGACCGCTATGGAGATGTGATTTTTATTGAGAAGAATATTTCGAATATCTTTCTCAACAGTATTTCGAATTACACGTTTACCTGAAACTTTATTTTCAATAGTAAACCCAATATTTATAAACAAGCATAGGGGTATTTCTATTCTTGCCATATCTTTTGCGGTATGGAATAGGTTGTTGTCTTCTAGCCAGATTTCTAATTTAGCCTGTGAACTAGTCTTTTGATCAACCTGAGTAAGCATATCAAATTCCACTGTAAAATCATCAGGTAAATCAGTTGGTAAATCTGGAATGTAAACCGATTTCCCGGCCATTTTCAACCACTTTTCTGTGTCGATTACGACCAGTTCTCCAGTCCCATTGGTATTCCACTTTGACGGGAAGTCACCCAAGTTGTCTATTGAAAAATCATCGGATACCAGTATGTTGTAGCCAGGCACAAAATCAAAATTTGAATACACATTAAGATTTTCGTTGGTATTGTTTTGATTGGTTGATGTTTGGTTATCCTGAGGAATACCTGGTATAGTTATTCCCGAATCATTGCCCTTATTATTTTTGTTCTTTTTCCCTTTTTTACCATCAAAAATAGTGTCTAGAACTTGGTCTGTTTTTTTTGATGATTCTTCTTCTACACGCCTTTCAACAGTTCGTTTTGCAGCCCTTTCGGCGCTTTTTCCTAATCTTTTTAATAGTTGTGCATTAGTGGTGTTTGTAAAAAAAGTAAAAACTATAATTAATATTACAAATAGTGTTTTCATTTTAGTATTGAATTTCCGGATTATTTTTTGCTTCTATAATTTTTTTCTCTAGTGACTTCCCTAATGAATCTTTTTGCTTTTCCGTAAGCTCTTTAGCTTGTAAAAAGTATAAATTGGCGTATTCTGCTTTTTGCTCCATCGGCATATCCATTTTCTCTAACATTTCTAAAAAACTTAGTTTTTTGTTTGGAGATTCGCCATCTAGATTTTCTCCAAATAATTGACCAAGAGTTCCTGCGCCTATATCTAAAAAATTTGCTTTTGCTATCGTATCCTTCTTTGGCTCATTTTTCGAGTTATTGCTTTGTGCAAAACCTTGAATTGAAATATTTATTAGTAATAGAAAAAATAAGGAAGGTATTTTTTCAGTTATTTTATTTAAGAAGGTATTCTTCTTTTTGTGAATGTTATTTATAGTTGTCATAGGTATTTTTTTAAATGAAGAAATGTTTATAAGTGTCTGTATTCAGAGCTTGTTATTTTGAAGGAAGATCTCGCAAATTCAATACATTCCATCGTGGTTATTTTTTCTCTAGCACCTCTTTTTTTGTAACTGACAATTTTTAGGGGTAACCCTGAATAAATGGCTTTAAGTGAATCATCACCAACATCTAAGCTTCTCGCTAAGAAATAGCCAAAAAACTCAGGTGTAATTACGTTTTCGCCGAACGAACCTTCAGTTACTCCTGTGGCTATCCATACCTCACTAGTTAAGTTATTACTTGTCATTCTGAATAATTGGCAATCATAGTCAAGAATATTTCCGTATCCAGCAGCTTCATATACTCGCGGGTTTTCAAAATCATTATATTCTTTTACCAAACCTTTTAAGTTAAATGGCATAGACATCACAATTTTTTCATCATCCTCGCCCATATAGGTATACATTTTGTTTTCATTATTATCGTAAACGACCACCACATTGTCTCCTGCTTTGGAACAGAAATAACCGCCACTGGCGGGTAAGTAGTAATCAATAACAGTTTTTTTGCCATTTGGATTCTCTATTTGCATTTTATAGATATAATCAAAAGTGTATTCGGAGTTTTGGCTAGTACTGGCGGTTGTAGATATAAGCATTATTATGGATGCCAGTACTTTTGAAGCTTGTATTAATGTGGTAGTTATTGTATTATAATTTTTTACGTTTTTCATAATATTCTGTTTAAGAATTAGTTCTTGAGAAGTGTTTTTTAGATTTTAAGGTTCAATTAGTTCTCCT